>NZ_JBXVPZ010000128.1:0-22109 GCF_057961495.1 Streptomyces sp. P5F9
GGACGAGTGCCCGCCGCCACAGGAGTGGTGGCCCCCGTGGTGCCCGCCGGAGTGCCCGCCCGAGGACGACGAACCCCCGTCTCCGGCCCACCAGCTGCTGCTCGTACCGGCGGCGCTCCCGCCGTAGAGCCCGCTGCGGCGGCCCGATCCCTTGCTGAGCCTGTCCCTGCGCCCCGCGCGGACGATCATTCCGATGAAGGCGACTGCGATCACCGCCAGGATGACGAAGAAGAACATGACGTCACCCTCCTTCCAGTTCCCCCGAAGCGGCCCCCCGTGGGCGCCCCGGTTGGTGCGTGAAGCAGGGATGCCCGGCTGTCTCACCTGCCAAAGCAGAGTTGAGGAACTTCAGAGGGTTCTCAAACGGAAACGGCCCCTGACCTGCACAAGTGGGCAGATCAGGGGCCGTCCAAAGCTCACTGGGCCGTCTCTGGGCCGTGATCTCCCTCAGGGGTGCGCTGAAACACGGCGTCGATGGCTCGCCGAGCGCGCTCACGACTTTCGGGCATGAGATGAGCGTAGACCCGCAGCGTCAGCGCCGGGTCGGCATGCCCCATGTACTCGCTCACGGCCTTGATGCTCTCGCCGGCATCCAGCAGCGCGGAAGCGTAGAAGTGCCGGAGAGCATGCATGCCGTGCTCGCGAGCCGCCTCGTACTTGCCGTTCTCATCCGCTTCCGACGGGATGAGGCCCGCCGCCGCGAGAGCGGGTTTCCACTCCTTGCCGTTGAAGTTGCTCCGCCACACCATGCCCCCTTGCCCAGCCGTAAAGATCAGCCGGGCAGACACCTTCCGCCCCTCCGGCACATCCCACGGCAACGCGATCTCGACGGGCTTGTAAGCATCCATGTGCGCCCGGAGGGCTCCCGCCACGGAGTCGGGCAACGGCACGTCCCGCTTCTTGCCGCCTTTGGGGAGCGCGAACACCGGATGACCTTCCACGTGCTTGATCTGCCGGACCACATGGAGCGTGCGCCCGTCAACGTCCATGGCGTCCTCGCCCAGTCCGAACACCTCACCCTGGCGCAGACCGCACCCGGCGCCGACATCAACCATCGCTTGGTACCGATCTAGAAGCGCCGCTCGAACGGCGAACACCTGAGCAGGCGCCCACGGGATCACCGGATGCGCCTCAGACTTGGGCCTCCGTACGGTCCGCGCGCCGCACGGGTTGCGCGACAACAGCGTGTCGTCGACAGCGGCGGACAGGACCGCCTGAACATCCGCGAAGATGTTCCGGGCGTAGGAAGGGCCCACGCTCGGCTTCGCTTCCAGAGCAGAGACGAGTTCCCTGATGTGCTCCGGGCGGAAGGTCCCGATCGGCCGAGAGCCGAGCACCGGGTAGACGTGCAGGCGCAGGCGCCGGCCAAGCTCCTTCCGGGTCATCGGACTGGACGTCTTGCTGTCCAGCCACTTCTCCGCGTACTGCCGGAACGTGGTCTGCATGGACTTGGGATCGGTGTACTGACCCCGCGTCATGTCCGTCTCAACGGCACTGAGCCACTTCTCAGCGATGCGCTTCTTGCCATCGGGGAAGCTCTTGGACTTCTCGCTGCCATCGGGTCCGACGTACCGGGCTCGATAGCGCATGCCCGTGCCGTAGCGCTCGGACTTGACCTTGACCGACTTGCCATCCGGCCCGACCTCGGCCTTGTACCAACGGTCTTGGACGTGTCCGGCCATCAGGCAGCCCCTTCCATCAGGGACTCAACCCAGGCCCGTACGTCCTCAGGGTCAAAACGCACGTAGCGACCGACGCGGAAGCCTCGCGGTCCGATCCCCTTCCGGCGCCACTGGTAGACCGTCTCGACACTGGGCAGGCGCAGCAGCGTCACGAGGTCTTCCGGGGTCAGGTACTGATCAGGCAACGGCAGACTCATGCGCACACCTCCCAGTCCTCCCAGGCGAGTTGTTCTTGCAGGGCTTCGCGTGCGATCTCTCGGTTCTCGCGGATGCCCTTGGCGATCGAGGCCGCGAACCAGGACTCGCCGGGCGTGTGACCCTGTCCCGCGTAGATCCAGTGCGCGAGGACCAACGTGGAGCCCTCCGAGTCGTCGACCTCGGGCAGGCCCCGTTCGCGGCGTTCCTGCCGGGCGCGGTATTCGGCACGCACCTGCCGGAGGGCGCCCAGGGTGGTCGAGTACTGGCGGGACTTGGTGGAGAAGTGCCCGCGGAAGCCGAGCATGTGGGCCCAGTGCGCGAGCATCCGTTCCGGGTAGGAGTCGTCCAGGTCCCAGCACGCTTCGATCAGGCGCCGTGTGTGGCCGGGCAGCGGGAGCTTGTCGAGTTCGGACAGCTCCCCGATCCTGCGGTCGACCGTGCCCGTGGTCTCCGCCGCCTTCGTGGCGTACTTGGCCACGTACGAGGCCACCGCCTGTTCGGTCAACTCCTCATCGCCCAGGGCGCCGATGGCCTGGACGTCGACCTGTGAGCCCCACCGCAGCGTGCGGGCGGGGAAGTCCCCGGAGGCGGGCACCGGCACCGACACACGCCCGGCAGCGGCACGGATCGCAGCGTCCAGGAGAGCGACCGTGGCCCAGGCCGGCGGGGACGTGTCGGGCCCGTCCGGACCATCCAGCCGCACCACCGCGTGGAAGTGCACCGCACCGCGCTTCTGGAACTCCGCGACCTTCCCGAAGGAGACCCGGCACACCTCCTTCAGGGCCGCCTGAGTCAGGCCCGCATGCGCGGCGATCTCACGGCGCAGGTAGATCGTGAACCGGCGCCACAGGTCCCCGGCGAAGTTGTTGAACAGCACCGCCCCCGCGTAGTCGTACCGCTCCGGAGCCAGCGCCGTACCGAGCGCCGGATCGTCCTCAGCGTGGGAGCTCCCGCAGCGGCAGCGGCCGGAGGCAGGCCGGTTATGCACGGGCCCGAACGAGGGCGCCGTGAGGGTGGCGAAGACGCGGGGGTGATCCCGCACGACCGTCGAGACGCCCTTGTTGATGTCTCCGGTGATCCCGGCCCGGATCAGGTGGTAGGTGTCCCCCGCGTAGGTCCAGGCGCACGAGGGACAGCGCGAGGCACGGCGGTTTCCGCAGGCGACCCGGAGCATGCCGCCCGGTTCACCCTCCGTGCTGTAGGAGTAGAGGACATCACCGGTCTTGGCGTCACGGGTGACGGTCTGGCCCTGGAGACGGATCGGGTGCGCGCAGCCGCCCGTGCTGTGGACTTGCTCTTGCCAGCGGTCGAAGCCCGGCGAGTTGGCCACCCTCAGCAGATCAGCGAGGGTGATCGGGTCGGTGCCCATGGAGGCCGCGACACCAGCCACGGCCTCCGGGGAAACGGGAAACACGGTCACCGGCGCCTGCCCTTGGGGGTGCTGGCCGAGGAGCACGAGGGACCCGAAGGAACCGCGTTCGGGTCGGCCTCGCCGCGCGGCCGAGGGCCGTTCGGGGAGAAGGAGAGATACGGCTCCGAGCGCTCGTGGTACTCCCGAACCCTGCGGTTCTCAGCGGCCTGGAGCTTGGCCTGTTCGATCTTCAGGCCTTCCACCTCGGGGTCACGGCCCCGTCCGAACAGACCCATTACGCGGCCACCGCCTTCAGGACCGAAGGCGCGGGGGTGAAGGTCTGGGCGCGGTAGCCGGGCATCGGCTCGTCCTCGGGGCCGATCGTGACCGGGTAGGTCTCGGCGATCTCGACACAGATGCACGAGACGATCAGGCCGACCTTGCCGGACAGCGACCCGTCCTCGTCCACGACGCGGCCCAGGCCGTTGCAGTCCGCGCACACGTCCGAGTCGAGGTTCTCGTCGTCACGGCACGGCACACGCTCGTCATACGCGGCCGACCACACGTCGACCATGAGGAGCGGCGACACGGCGCACTCAGGCATGATGGAACTTCCCTTCACGGGACGTGGGGGCGGCGAATCTGCTTGGCGGTAGGAGCGCCGCCCCCGGCGAATGACATGTGCTGATTCCCACCCTGTCGAAGCAGCGGGTACAGCTCTATAGTGTTCTAGAGCACCTTCACCGTCAAGAGGGTGTACTGAAGTGCTTTAGAACAGGAGCTGAAGACATGTCCGGAACGATGCCCGCCTTGCCGCCCTACCAGCGCATTGCCGCGCAGATCAAAGGGCAGATTGAGCGCGGCGAGCTTCATCCGGGGGACCGAATCCCGTCTGTCCGAGACATCGTTCGCGACGAGGGTGTGTCGGTCGCCACGGCTACGCGAGTCGCGGCGGTACTGCGGGCAGAGGGGTATGCAGAGACCATCCAAGGGATTGGAACGGTGGCGCGCATGCCCAGCAAGATCACAACTGGCCCTGATCGGCTCCAGCTCCAGCGGACTACGGGAAGCGGCTTCCGGCCGGGCGAACGAGTCGAGATCGTGAGCGCCGACGTGGTGCCGGCGAACGCGGAAGTGGCTGATGCCCTTGGGATCGACGAAGGGAATTCGGTAGTCCAACGGCGCCGACGCTACCTAGACGAAGAGGGAGTGATCGCACTCTCCACGTCATGGCTGCCTGGGGAGTTGGGCGAAGCCGCTCCAGAACTCACGTCTACGGGCCCTCTACCGAAAATGACCTTCGGGCTGATCGAGGACCGGACCGGACGCCGAGCGGTGAAGCGGCGCGACGTCGTTTCGATTCGGCCTGTACCGGAAGACGTAGCCTCTCTGCTGGATCTTGAGGCCGGAAGCCTGGTACTGAGCATGGCTAACACCTACTGGGACCAGTACGGACAAGTCACCGAGTACGCCCGCGACTTCATGGGGCCGGACCGCGAGCTTGCAGCCGACTATGACCTTGAGTAGGCGCAGGTCGTGCGCCGCACAGTCCTGAGCCGGTTACAGGTTTCTCTACCTCATCAAGCCCCGCCCGTTGGGCGGGGACGGGGACCCTCTCACCACGGCCCGCAGCGTCCAACGAAGCTCCCAGCCGTCGCACACTTGGGAGAACAGGACACGACAGCAACCGTAAGGTTCCTCAGCACTCCCACGCTGCACACACCCCTCAGGACTCCCGCCTCAACCCCCTTGGGTCGCAGGCCCAACAGCAGCACGGGACATCGGCGAGGGGCTCTTGGCCCTTCGGCCATCCGGTCGCGCTGACCCTGCTGGCTTTCGGCCGTCGCTGCGTAGATCACACCCCACCGGCCCGCACTGCGGGCCGGCGCGGGCTCGGGGCTCGGGGCTGCGCTCCATGCCTTCGGCACCGCGCCGCCCCGGCCCCGGCCCCGCGCCACCATCGTTGCCCCGGGGTGATCACGCTTCACACTCCGACCCCGCCAAGGGCCGATGCGCCGGACCGAGCCTGATTCCCCGCCCATGACCCACACCATCAGGCCCGACCTTGGGGGAAGACGGCATTGCCCACAGGTCCACTTGCATGATCAGGCACGGGCCAACAGACGCTTTGAACCCAAAAGCAGGTGCGCGACGGCTGGGAGCTTCGTTGGACGCTGCGGGCCGTGGCGGGCGGGACCGTGGCTGGCTGGGGTGGTCGCTCCGAGACTTTAAGGTCTGCTGATCTGCGGGGCCCCTCCGAGAGCAAGAAAGGGGGCCGAGTGCCTGCTTCGCACGGTGAGGATCAATGACCCTCTCCATTGGATCAAGTGTAATAGCCCCCTTTCGTGCTCTCGCCCCACAGATCACCAGACCTCAAACTCTCTCCCCCGACCCGTGCACACGATCACGAAGTGGTTGGTTTCACGTGAAACACCGATAGAGCCCAACTCCCGTACGGGCAGGTCGAGTTAAGGGAGGGTGCCGGAGCGATGGGGTACACGGCGAGCGTCCACGTCTGGGCCGTCTGTGGGCCGTCCGAAGGCAGCCGACAACGACCAACGACGACAGACGACGACGGCTCCGGTGCTGCTCAGAGGGGGTACGCGGGATGTCGCCGCAGGTCCCGACCCGTGAACGTGAGTTGAGGAACTCCAGAGCTTGGGCGCAGGATGACCGGCATGACCTCCACCGCACGCCCCCTCCTCAACCGCCGGCTCGCCGAGTTCGGGACGACGATCTTCGCCGAGATGTCCGCCCTGGCCCTGAAGACCGGGTCGATCAACCTCGGCCAGGGTTTCCCCGACACGGACGGCCCCGAGGAGATCCGCGAGGCGGCGGTCCGCGCACTGCGCGACGGACGCGGCAACCAGTACCCGCCGGGCCCCGGCGTCCCCGAACTCCGCACCGCGATCGCCGCCCACCAGCAGCGCCGCTACGGCCTCTCCTACGACCCCGACGCCGAGGTCCTGGTCACGGCCGGCGCGACGGAGGCGATCGCCGCGGCCCTGCTGGCCCTGGTGGAGCCCGGCGACGAGGTCGTCGCGTTCGAGCCGTACTACGACTCCTACGCGGCCTGCATCGCGATGGCGGGCGGCACGCGCGTGCCGGTCACCCTGCGCCCCTCGGAAGGCCCCCGCGACGGAGTCGCACATCGACACTTCCGGCTGGACCTGGACGAGCTGCGCGCCGCCGTCACCGACCGCACCCGCCTCCTCCTGATCAATACCCCGCACAACCCGACCGGCACCGTCCTCACCCGCGAGGAACTCGCCGCCATCGCCGAACTCGCCGTGGAACGCGATCTGTTGGTGATCACCGACGAGGTGTACGAGCACCTGGTGTTCGACGAGGCCGAGCACATTCCGCTGGTGACGTTCCCGGGGATGCGGGAGCGGACGGTGTCGATCGGTTCGGCGGGCAAGACGTTCTCGTTCACGGGCTGGAAGGTCGGCTGGGTGACGGGGACACCGGCGCTGGTGACGGCCGTACGGTCGGCGAAGCAGTTCCTGACGTATGTGGCGTCGGGCCCGTTCCAGTACGCGGTGGCGGAGGCGCTGTCCCTCGCCGACGCGTACTTCGACGCCTTCCGCGCGGACATGCTGGCCAAGCGGGACGTCCTGGCGACGGGCCTGACGGAGGCGGGCTTCGAGGTCTTCCGCCCGGCGGGCACGTACTTCATCACCACCGACATCCGCCCCCTCGGCGCAGAGCTGTCCAAAAACGGTGACGGCTTCGCCTTCTGCCGCGCCCTGCCGGAACTCGCCGGTGTCGTCGCCATCCCGAACGCGGTCTTCTACGACCACCGGGAGGCGGGCGCGCCCTTCGTACGGTTCGCGTTCTGCAAGAAGACCAGCGTGCTGGAGGAGGCGGTGGGGCGGCTCCGCAAGGCATTCGCGGGCTGACCGTCGTCCTGCGCGGGACTGGTCGACGTGTCCCCCGCCGCCTCGCCTGCCCGGCACTTTCGCGCCGAAGGCCGTCATTTCGGCGCTTGCCGCACCGACAGGGGTGAACGTACAATATTCTGTACGTGGAAGGAAGGTCGATTGTGAAGACCATGACGTATTCCGAGTCGCGCGCGCGGTACGCCGAGGTGCTCAACTCCGTCACCGACGACCGCGAAGAGGTCGTCATCACCCGGGCCGGACATGAGCCGGTCGTCATCGTCTCCCTTGAGGACTACGAGTCCCTGAAGGAGACGGCGTACCTGCTGCGCAGTCCGGCCAACGCCCGGCGCCTGCTCGCGTCCATCGACGAGCTGGAAAACGGCGGCGGCACCGTGCGCGAGCTGGCAACCGACGAGTAAGGGCCGCGAGTTGAAGATCACCTTCTCCTCCCGCGCCTGGGAGGACTACCTGTGGTGGCAGCTTCAGGACCGGAAGATCCTTAAGCGCATCAACGCGCTCATCGCGGACATCACCCGGAACGGCAACGAGGGCATCGGCAAACCGGAACCCCTCAAGCACGGATTCCAGGGCTACTGGTCGCGCCGCATCAACGACGAGCACCGGCTGATCTACAAGGCCACCGAGGACGGCGTCCTGATCGCACAGTGCCGCTACCACTACGAAAGCTGACAGGGCCAGGGGAGGGCGCGCCCTTCGTACGGTTCGCGTTCTGCAAGCGGGCGGGTGTGCTGGAGGACGCGGCGGAACGGCTGAAGAAGCCGGCCGGCTGAGAGGCGTAACGACCGGCGCCCGTCCACAGGCTGTGGACGGGCGCCGGTACATTCACGCAAGTCATACGGGACTGAGCGGTACTGACGAGGACTACTCCTCGTCGTCCTCAGGCTTCTCGACGGCCTCGTCGACTTCCTCGGTGAGGCCGAGCTGCTCGACGAGCCAGCGGTCGAACTCGATCGCCGCGCGCACCCAGCTGACCGTCGAGGACACGAAGTGGTTCAGGTCGACGCCGGTGCCGATCAGCATCTGCGCCTCACCGATGAGGCGGACGGTGCCGTCGTCATGGGTGTGGGTGTAGACCTTGGGCCACAGGGTGCGGCGGTTCCAGTCGTCGATCGACTCCAGCAGCTGCGGCTTGACGTCGATGTCGTGCGGACGGTCGTAGAACGTCCGCACCGAGAAGACCAGCTGGTCGTCCTCACCGCGGAACATGAAGTACGTACGGAACTGCTCCCACGGCGCCGCGAGGTCACCCTCGTCGTCGACGACATACTTCAGCTCCATCTGGTCGAGGAGCTGCTTCACGAGGTCCTGATCCGGGACGACGGGGCCCGCCGGTCCTTGGGGGTTCGGCTCGGGCTGGCCCCCGAAGTTCGGAATCGAGGACGGGTCGATGCTCACCGTGTATTTCCCTTCGTACGGATTCCGCCATCCTCCCCCATGCGGGGAGGGGGGTGGCAACCCCTGACGGACCTGTCCGCCACGGGCTGACCGGATACGGTCATGCACATGCGGAGGGGGATGCGGTGGCTGCTGTGGGGGTTGTGGTCGATCTGCCTGGTCCTCGTGGTGGGGGCGGGCTGGTGGTTCGTGCGGGCGACGCTCTACGCCGCCTCCAGTGACGACCCTCCCGGCACCGTCGGTACCGTCGGCTGCGCCGAGGCCATGGACTTCTCCGGCGCCACCCTGCCCGAGGACACCCGGGACGAGGCCTGCACCTCGTACACCTGGCAGGGCCAGGCGTACGACGGCACCTTCCGCATGCCGCGCGCGGCGGTACGGGGATGGCTGACCGAGTCGTTCCCGGACGGCGCGAGCATCCCCTGCGAGGCGGACGACGACCTGTGCGTCCGCGTCGTCCACGGCCCGCACACGGCCGACGCCTACGACGTGACGGTGAGCGTGCGCTACGAGGGCGGGTCCGCCGGGGACACCGCCCTCGTCACCTTCGACGCGAGTTCCTACTGAACGCCGGACGTCACGAGCCGAACACCGGGCGTCACAGCGTCTTTCCGGTGGCCGGCCCCACGATCAGCCCGTCCCCGAACGCGTCCACCCGCACCGTGTCCCCGTCCTTGACCTCGCCCGCCAGGATCTCCTTGGCGAGCCGGTCGCCGATCGCCGTCTGGACGAGCCGCCGCAGCGGGCGCGCCCCGTACGCCGGGTCGTTGCCGTTGTCCGCGAGCCAGGTCAGGGCCTCGTCGCTGATCTCCAGGGTGAGGCGGCGTTCCGCGAGGCGCTTGGCGAGGCGGCCGATCTGGAGCGCGGCGATGCGGCCCAGTTCCTCCCTGTCGAGCGCCGAGAAGACGACCAGGTCGTCCAGCCGGTTCAGGAACTCCGGCTTGAAGGACGCCCGGACCACCTGAAGGACCTGTTCCTTCTTCTCGTCCTCGCCCGTGGTCTGGTCGATCAGGAAGTTGCTGCCCAGGTTCGAGGTGAGGATCAGGATCGTGTTGCGGAAGTCGACCGTGCGGCCCTGACCGTCCGTCAGCCGGCCGTCGTCCAGCACCTGGAGCAGGACGTCGAAGACCTCGGGGTGCGCCTTCTCGACCTCGTCGAGCAGGATCACCGAGTACGGCCGCCTGCGCACCGCCTCGGTGAGCTGGCCGCCCTCCTCGTAGCCGACGTATCCGGGCGGGGCGCCGACCAGCCGGGCCACGCTGTGCTTCTCGCCGTACTCCGACATGTCGATGCGGACCATCGCCCGCTCGTCGTCGAAGAGGAAGTCCGCGAGCGCCTTGGCCAGTTCGGTCTTGCCCACGCCCGTCGGGCCCAGGAAGAGGAACGAGCCGGTGGGGCGGTCCGGGTCCGCGATGCCCGCGCGGGTGCGCCGTACGGCGTCGGAGACCGCCTGTACGGCCTCTCGCTGGCCGATGAGGCGGCGGCCCAACTCCTCCTCCATGCGCAGGAGTTTCTGCGTCTCGCCCTCCAGGAGACGGCCTGCGGGAATGCCGGTCCAGGAGCCGACGACGTCCGCGATGTCGTCGGGGCCGACCTCCTCCTTGACCATCGTGTCCTTGGAAGCTTCCTCCTCAGCCTGGGAGGCCTCCTCCAAGTCCCTTTCCAGGGAAGGGATCTCGCCGTAGAGCAGCTTGGACGCGGTGTCGAAGTCGCCGTCGCGCTGGGCGCGTTCGGCCTGGCCGCGGAGTTCGTCGAGCTTCTCCTTCAGCTCGCCGACGCGGTTGAGGGACTGCTTCTCCTTCTCCCAGCGGGCGTTGAGGCCGCGCAGCTCCTCCTCGCGGTCGGCGAGGTCGCGGCGCAGCTTCTCCAGCCGCTCGATGGAGGCGGCGTCCGTCTCCTTGTCGAGTGCCAGCTCCTCCATCTTCAACCGGTCGACGGAGCGCTGGAGTTCGTCGATCTCGACGGGGGAGGAGTCGATCTCCATGCGCAGGCGGGACGCCGCCTCGTCGACGAGGTCGATCGCCTTGTCCGGGAGGAAGCGGGAGGTGATGTAGCGGTCGGAGAGGGTCGCGGCCGCCACCAGTGCGCTGTCCGCGATGACGACCTTGTGGTGCGCCTCGTAGCGGCCCTTGAGTCCGCGCAGGATCGCGATCGTGTCCTCGACGCTCGGCTCCGCGACCAGCACCTGCTGGAAGCGGCGCTCCAACGCCGGGTCCTTCTCGATGCGTTCGCGGTACTCGTCGAGGGTGGTCGCGCCGACCATGCGCAGTTCGCCGCGGGCGAGCATCGGCTTCAGCATGTTGCCGGCGTCCATCGCTGAGTCGCCGCCGGCGCCCGCGCCCACGACGGTGTGCAGCTCGTCGATGAAGGTGATGATCTGGCCGTCGGAGTCCTTGATCTCCGCGAGGACGGTCTTGAGCCGCTCCTCGAACTCGCCCCGGTACTTCGCCCCCGCGACCATCGCACCCAGGTCCAGCGCGACCAGCCGCTTGTTCTTGAGGGACTCCGGCACGTCCCCCTTGACGATCCGCTGCGCCAGCCCCTCGACGACGGCGGTCTTGCCGACGCCGGGCTCGCCGATCAGCACGGGGTTGTTCTTCGTGCGGCGGGACAGCACCTGGACGACCCGCCGGATCTCCTGGTCCCGCCCGATGACGGGATCGAGCTTGCCCTCGCGCGCGGCGGCCGTGAAGTCCGTACCGAACTTCTCCAGCGCCTTGTACTGCCCCTCGGGGTCGGGTGTGGTCACCCGGCGCCCTCCCCTGCTCTTCTGGAACGCGTCCAGCAGCTTCTTCGCACTGGCCCCCTGCTGGGAGAGTACGTCCCCGGCCGCGCCGCCCTTCGCGGCGATACCGATCAGCAGGTGCTCGGTCGAGAGGTAGTCGTCCCCGAGCTCCTTCGCGCGCTCACCCGCGTCCGCGATCACCGCGAGCAGCTCGCGGCTGGGCTGCGGCGGCGCGACGGTCGACCCGGTCACACTCGGCAGCGAGCCGAGCACCCGCTCGGCCCCGGACCGTACGGCGGCCTGGTCCGCGTCGACGGCCGCCAGCAGGTCGGTGATGTTCTCGTTGTCCTGCCCTTCGAGCAGGGAGAGCAGCAGATGCGCCGGGGTCAGATCCGCGTGCCCCCCGGTCACGGCACGGTTGCTGGCCGCGTTGATCGCGTCCCGGCTCCTGTTGGTCAGCTCGGCGTCCACGTTCCGGTACTCCTCCTCCTACGACCTTCGTGCACGGAATGACAGGGTCAACGTGCACAAAGTTGAGTCTATTCCACTCAAGGCAGTGGCGGGACGGATCGAGGGACTAAGTTCCGGGCCATGACCACCTACCCGGTCGACCCGGGCGATCCCGACCCGTCGTATCTCAGCTTCTGGCGGGAACGGCACCTGTGCACCCTCACCACCCTCCGCCCAGACGGCAGCCCGCACGTCGTCCCCGTCGGAGTGACATACGACCCGGAGGCGCGGCTCGCTCGGGTCATCGCGAACAAGTCGAGCACGAAGGTGGCGAACGTCCTGGCCGCCGGCCCCCAGGGGGCACGGGTCGCCGTGTGCCAGGTGGACGGGCGGCGCTGGGCGACGCTGGAGGGCCGGGCCTTCGTACGCGTCGAACGCGACCGGGTCGCCGAGGCGGAGCGCCGGTACGCGGAGCGTTACGAGCGGGTGCCGTCGCCGAACCCGTCCCGGGTGGTGATCGAGATCGAGCTCACGCGGGCGATGGGGAAGGCGGTGGGGAAGGCGCCGGGGAAAAGCTGAAGCGCCGATTTCCAGCCACCCGGGATCGGCCGATACCCGGAGATTCCGCACAAACTGCAGCGGCGTCACCGTGTTCAGGTCACGGTGACGCCGCTGCGGGGGGAAGCACCTGAGCGATCTGTTACGACGGGGGAATCGCGTCAGGCACTGCGGGGGGTGGCTGAGATGGTCTGGACGTCGGGGGCATCCGTTTCCACCAGCCGGTGGTCTCGCTGGTCAAGATTCACAAAGATCATTCCGTACCGGATGGCACATCGCACTGGCTGCGGCGCCCCCCGGGGCCGCCGCAGACACCGGTACGCCCGTACGTCCTCGTCCTCGTCCCGCGTCACGACGACCGGCTCACCGAACACGGTCACCATAAGCGAGTCACCGCTGTGGGGGATGGCGGTGGCCAGGTCGATGAAGTGCCAGCCGGAGCGGTAGGCCGTGGCCATCTCTCGGCGGAAGCTGCGGTCGTCGGGAGGCGTCGTCATGTCACGACCATTGGGTGTCGCCGGGCGTGGCCACGGCCTCGTCGACTGCCGCGTCGGCCCTCACCGATGACCATTGGGTGTCCCCCGCCCGCGTGTCGCTCTTCGCACCAGAAAGGCCACTCAGCGTTCCGAAGGCCACAACGGCGGAGAAGGCGGCGACAAGCACCGAGCGAAGCATTCTCTTACGCATAGTTGGCTTCGTCCTCACTTGAAGGTCCCCTCTTCCCCCGTCTGATAAGACGATGGCTCATTCAGGCACGTCATGACCACACAATGAGTGCATCATGTTCCTGCATGTTCAGGACCCTGGGGGGTGGAGATTTGACGACAAATCCGACAGAAGCGACACATCCCCACGCAATCGCTGAACTGTGTGAGGAGGGAAGGCGCGTATACGCCAACGCACTGCGCACGGGACGCGTCGCCCGCGCGGAAGTGGAGAACGCTCCCTGCTTGATGGAGTTCGCCCTCCTGCACGCCGATCCGGACGACGAGAACTGGCTCCGGCCGGTGCCCCCCTCGGTGGCGCTGTCCGTGCGGCTGAACCCGCTCGAACGCGAGATCTCCGAGCGCAGGCGCACATCCATGGAGCTGGCCGAGGTCTTCGAGCCGTTCATGACGCTCACCGCCCAGGGCTCGGCCCCGGAGCACTCGATCACCGTGCTGGAGGGTCTCGACCGCATCAACGGTGCCCTCGACCTGGCCACGGACCAGTGCCGCAACGAGGTACTGACGGTCCAGCCGAGCGTCCGCCATCCCGAACGCCGGATCATGGAGGGCCTGGAACGCGACAAGACCCTGACCGACCGTGGCGTGCGGATCCGGACGCTGTACCAGCACACCGCCCGGTACATCCCGGAGCGGCTGGCCTACGTGGACCAGTTCGCCAACGGCAAGGTGGAGTACCGCACCATCGACGAGCTGGTCGAGCGCCTCGTCATCTGTGACGAGACGGTCGCCTTCATCCCCATCCGGGACGACCGTCAGGTCGCCCTGGAGCTGCGGCACCCGGGTCTCGTGAGCTACCTGATCAAGGTCTTCGAGTTCATGTGGAGCCGCGCGGTCCCGCTGAGCGCCGGCAGCCCCTACGAGACCGCCGCCGACGGCATCACCGACATCCAGCACTCCATCGCCAAGCTTCTCGTCGAGGGGCACGTCGACGAGGCGATCGCCCGGCGCCTGGGCATGAACGTGCGGACGTGCCGGGCCCACATCGCCAAGCTGGCCACGGCCCTGGGCAGCGGCAGCCGCGCCCAGCTCGGCTTCCTCATAGCCCAGTCGGGGATCCTGCAGCAGGACCAGCCGACGCAGGAGGGAGAAGGCCGACCGTGACCGAGGCACACACGCACGGAGCGGAGGACCTGTGCGCGGAGGGCCTGGAGCTGTACGTCCGCGCGCTGCGCGACGGGCGGGTCCCTGCCGAGGACGCGGACAAGTCGCCCTGCCTGGCCGGTCTCGGGCTGCTGCACTCCGACGTGGAAGACCCCCGGTTCCTGCGACCGGTCGCGCCCGCGTCCGTACTCCATCGGCTGCTGCGGCGATCGGCCGAGCGCATCGCGGACGAGCGGCGGCGTGAGGAGCGCCTGGAGTCCGTCTTCGAACCGTTGATGCAGCTCGACGGTTCCCGGACGGCGGCCATGGGCACCCCCGTGATCACGGTCCTCGGCGACAAGGAACGCATCAACCAGGCCATCACCGAGGCCATGGCGGACGCCACGGGCGAGCTCCTCACCATCCAGCCCAACATCACCTCCCGCAGCCAGGAGGCCCAGGCCGTCGCGCTCGTCCGCGACCAGGCCCTGCTCGACCGCGGCGGCCGCATCCGCGCCCTCTACCAGCACACCCAGCGCCACCGGCCGCTCGTCCTGTCCCGCTACGAGCAACTGCGGGGCGACGCGGAGGCCCGCACCCTGGACGAGGTCACCGACCGTCTCATCGTCGTCGACCGCACGGTCGCCTTCATCCCCGCCAACAGGGACCGCACCCTCGCCCTGGAGGTCCGCCACCCCGCGCTGATCGACTACTTCGTCAACGTCTTCGACCGCCTCTGGCACCTGGCCACCCCGATGCACCCCACAGCGGTCCGACGCCTCTCCCCCAACGGCATCAGCCAGCGCCAGCACGCCATAGCGAGCCTCCTCGTCGAGGGCCACACCGACGCCGTCATCGCCGACCGCCTCGGCATGAACATCCGCACCGCCCGCGTCCACATAGCCAAACTCGCCGCCACCCTCGGCAGCGAGAGCCGGGCCCAACTCGGCTATCTCATCGGGCAGTCGGGGATTCTCGATCCACGGGGGTGAGCTGCACGGGGACGTCCGGCAGGCGGGACGAGGCGCCGTCGAGGCCGACTTGGGCTATGCGCACGCCCAGTTGGGTACGGCTGGCCGCGCCCAGGGTCTCCGACAGGCGGGCGATGTGGGCGCGGCACGTCCGCACGCTTATGCCGAGCCGTTCCGCGATCACCGCGTCCTGGTGGCCGTCCGCGAGCAGGGCGGCGATGGACTGTTCGCGGTGCGAGATGCCCTCGATGCCGGTGTCCGGCAGGGCGGCCGCGACCGGGATCGCGAGGCGCCACAGGCGGTCGAAGACCGTGACGAAGTAGTCGATCAGCGCCGGGTGGCGCAGCTCCAGGGCCATCGTGTGGTCGGCGCTGGCGGGGATGAAGGCGACGGTGCGGTCGAAGAGGATCAGGCGGTCGACGACCTCGTCGAGCGTCCTCGCCTCCACGGCGTCGCCCATCAACTCCAGGTAGTTGAGCAGGCCTTGGCCGTGCCGGGCCACGTGGGTGTACAGGTCGCGCATCCGTACCCCGCGTGCGCGCAGGGCCAGCGCCCGGTGCAGGCCCTCCGTGAGTTCCGGCTCGCGGCGGATGCCGCCGGGCTGGACGGTGAGGACCTCGCTGGTGCAGGCCTCCGTCGCGTCGTCCATCGCCGCCTGGATCCGGGAGAGGCCGTCCAGGACACGGATCGCGGCGCCGCCCTCCAGCGTCGCCGACGCCATCGCGGACGCCTGGATACGGCGGCCGAGACCGGCGTACCACTCGAAGG
Source organism: Streptomyces sp. P5F9 (assembly GCF_057961495.1). Taxonomy (NCBI): domain Bacteria; kingdom Bacillati; phylum Actinomycetota; class Actinomycetes; order Kitasatosporales; family Streptomycetaceae; genus Streptomyces; species Streptomyces sp. P5F9. The sequence goes on from NZ_JBXVPZ010000128.1 coordinate 15,812, forward strand.
CGGCGACCGCCGAACCCACCCGCCGGTGGCTCTCGCTGACCTCGTCGTAGACCCCGCGCAGCAGCCGGGTCATGACCTCCTGCGGGGCGGTCGGGACCAGCCAGTCCATGTCGTCGGGGTCGGGGTGGAGGAGGGCCAGCTCCAGCAGGCACGGCACCGGTTCGGCGTCCGTGCGCGGTACGCGGCCCCGCCGTACGGCCCGGGAGTACACACGGTCCCCGGCGTCGCAGAGTCGGTCAGCACCGTGTGGATGCTCGTCCGTCCCGTGCCCGGCCATCGCCCATCCCACCCCCGGTTCCCGGCTCTTTGCAGCGCAACTATGCGCGGACCGGTCCTGCTCCGCAACACGGCTCCCCCTCGAACAGCCCCCGAAAACCTCCGATATCAACCGCTATCTCCCGGCCTCCGCGCCTCGCCTTGCAACAAGCTGGGGGGTGTCCGGCCAGTAGCACCGAGTCCCTCGCCGCATCACTTTCCGCGTGAGCTGCCGGAAATCACTCAGAGATCGTCGTGTTACGTATCGCACTTAACGTCCCCTCATGGCGGACATATTTGACGCATACGCATTGGCCGATGCGTGGGACGAGATGTTTGTGCGGCCGGGTGAGGTCAGAACCGCCTACGAGCCGGTACTGGCGGCACTCCAGCCCATCGAGCCGAGTGAACTGCGCTTCCGCGCGGACCAGATGGCCCGCGCGTTCACCGACCGCGGCGTGACCTACGCCTTCGCGGGCGAGGAACGGCCCTGGCCCCTGGACCTGGTGCCCCGGATCATCGACGCGCTGGAGTGGGACCTCATCCAGCGCGGGGTGGCGCAACGAGTACGGGCCCTGGAGGCCTACCTCTCCGACGCCTACTCCCACTGCCGTGCCTTCGAGGACGGGGTCGTGCCCTGGCGGCTGCTCCTCAACTCGGCCCATTTCCATCGTGCCGCGCAGGGGGTCGAGCCACCGGGCGGGGTCCGCATCCACGTCGCCGGCATCGACCTCGTGCGGGACGAGGCCGGGGAACTGCGGGTGCTGGAGGACAACGTGCGGGTCCCCAGCGGGGTTTCGTACGTCATCGAGAACCGCAGAGCGATGACGCGGATCTTCCCGTCCCTCTTCGCCGAGCAGCACGTGGTCCCCGTCGACGGGTACGCGGGGCGGCTGCTGGCCGCTCTGCGCGCAGCAGCGCCCGCCGGGACCCAGGACCCCCGGGTCGTGGTCCTCACCCCGGGGCCGGGGAACGCCGCCTACTTCGAACACGCCCTGCTCGCCCGGCTGATGGGCGTGCAGCTGGTGGTGGGACACGACCTCGTCTGCCACAACAACCGGGTGTGGATGCGGACCACGCGCGGCGAGGTGCCCGTCCATGTCGTATACCGGCGCCTCGACGACGACTTCCTCGACCCGCTGCACTTCCGCCCCGACTCGGTGATCGGCTGCCCCGGCATCATGAACGCCGCCCAGGCCGGGAACGTCACACTCGCGAACGCGGTCGGCAACGGGATCGCCGACGACAAGCTCCTCTACACCTACGTCCCCGACCTCATCCGCTACTACCTCTCCGAGGAACCGATTCTCCCCAACGTGGAGTCCTACCGGCCCGACGAGCCGGGCCAGTTGGAGGCGGTCCTCGACCAGATCGACCAGCTGGTCGTGAAGCCCGTCGACGGCGCGGGCGGCCAGGGCATCGTCATCGGGCCCAAGGCGGACGCGAAGACACTCGAACGCACTCGCAAAGCCGTCGCCGCCGACCCACGCGGCTGGATCGCCCAGCGCCCCGTCGCGCTGTCCACCTCCCCCACCCTCGCGGGCGAACGCATGGCACCGCGCCACATCGACCTGCGCCCGTTCGCCGTGAACGACGGCACCGACGTCTGGGTGCTGCCCGGCGGCCTCACCCGCGTCGCCCTCCAGGAGGGCAACCTGATCGTCAACTCCAGCCAGGGCGGCGGCTCCAAGGACACCTGGGTGCTCGCGGAGGGCCCGGCCGAAAGCCCTTCCCCGGAACAGGGAAACGCGGCGCCACCGACCGTGGCGCCGCGTCAGCTAGGTCCCGACGGTACCCCCGGCGTCGTTCCGGAAGGGGCACAGCAATAAGGGGCGCAGCAGCATTGAACCCTCCCCCTCGAAAGCGAGGGGAATTCCTGGCTCACACTGCTCGGCCGCTCAGCGAACGGTCGAGTCCTACGCGATCAACACCAGCCGGGTTGGAACCAGCCCGGTTTCCCCATGGAATGGAGGTTGCTGTGCTGGCTTGGCTCTCGCTCAGCACGTGTCGACCCTACCTGGCGTGTGAGGTGGGGGCCCGGTGAACGACGTAATTCTCTCCCGTATCGCCGAGGCCCTGACGTGGACGGGCCGTTATGTCGAGCGCGCCGACAACACCGGGCGCATCCTCGACGCCTATCTGCACCGCCTGTTGGAGGACCCCTGGCGCGACGAGGACGTGGCCTGCCGGTCGCTGTACGCGATCCTCGGGGTCGACGCGGGCGGCGAACGCGTCGACATGCAGCAGGTGTTGGACCAGCTCGCCTTCGACGCCCGGTCCACGTGTTCCATCGAGGGCGCGCTCGGCGCCGCCCGCCTCAACGCCCGCAGCGCCCGGGAAGCCGTCTCCTCGGAGATGTGGGAGTGCCTCAACTCCACCTGGCACGCCCTCGCCGACCAACGCCTCGCGGCCCGCCGCACGGGCCCCTACGCCTATCTCGAACTCGTGCGCAGACGCGCCGCGCTGTTCTTCGGCCTCGCCGACTCCACGATGAGCCGCGACGACAGCTGGCGCTTCGTCGTCCTCGGCCGCAGCCTTGAACGGGTGGACATGACCGTACGGCTGCTGTCGGTACGGGTGCTGGACGCGGCGCACGCGCCCGACTGGCCGACGCTGCTGAGCGCTTCGGGCGCCGACGAGGCGTACGCGCGCGTGTACGGCGGTTTCGGGGACACCCCGAGAGTGGCCGAATTCCTCCTCCTGGACCGGGACTTCCCGCGCTCGGCGCTGCACGCGCTGACGACGGCCGAGGAGTGCCTCACGGCGCTCGGCCGCCAGCGCCAGGACCCGGCCCGCCGCCCTATCGGCCGGCTCCGCACCCGCCTCGAATACCTGGACTCGCACGCCTTGGAAGAGCAACTGCCCGCCCTCCTCAAGGACTTGCAGCACGCCTGCATGGACTCGGCGGAGGCGGTCGCGGAGTTGTTCTTCCCGTACCAGGGGCCCGTCGAGTGGGCCCAGGAAGGAGCCTGAGTTGACTTCCTCCCCCGCCTAAGGGCGGGGGATTCCAGCGGTCGCCCGCTGGGGTTCCTGCTTCATCGACGACCGCCCCGTCCGGGAGGACTCCCGTTGAGGTCTTACACCGTCTCCACAGGCAGACACGGCCAGCCCGGCCGCGAGAATGTTGCGTGCCGCGTTCACGTCGCGGTCATGCACGGTGCCGCAGTCGCACGTCCACTCGCGGACGTTCAACGGCAGCTTCCCGCGGATCGTGCCGCAGGTCCCGCACAGCTTCGAGCTGGGGAACCATCGGTCCACGACCACGAGTTCACGCCCGTACCAGGCGCACTTGTACTCCAGCATCATCCGCAGGTCGTGCCAGGCCGCGTCCGAGATGGCGCGGGCGAGCGTGTGGTTCTTGACCATGTTGCGGACGGTGAGGTCCTCGATCACGACCGTTTGGTTCTCACGGACGAGACGAGTGGTGAGCTGGTGCAGGAAGTCACGGCGCCGGCCGGTGATCCGGGCGTGGACCTTGGCGACTTTCACCCGGGCCTTGGCCCGGTTTGCCGAGCCCTTCTCCTTGCGGGACAGTTCTCGTTGGGCCTTCGCGAGACGGGCCCGGTCGCGGCGTTCGTGCTTCGGGTTGGTGACCTTCTCCCCGGTGGACAGGGTCACCAGGGACGTGATCCCGGCGTCGATTCCGACAGCGGCTGTGGTGGCCGGGGCCGGAGTGATCGTGTCGTCGCAGAGCAGCGACACGAACCAGCTTCCGGCCGCGTCCTGGGACACGGTCGCCGTGGACGGCTGCGCGCCTTCGGGCAGCGGCCGGGACCACACGATGTCCAGGGGCTCGCGCATCTTGGCGAGCGTGAGCCGACCGTCCCGGTAACGGAACGCCGAACTGGTGTACTCCGCCGAGCGGCGGGACTTCTTCCGCGACTTGAACCGCGGGTACTGCGCCCGTCCCTCGAAGAAGCTGGTGAACGCGCCCTGGAGGTGCCTCAGGCACTGCTGCAACGGCACCGAGGACACCTCGGTGAGGTAGGCGAGTTCCTCGGTCTTCTTCCAGCCGGTGAGCATCGCCGACGTGGCGTTGTAGTTGACCCTCTCCTGCCGCTGGTACCACGCGGTGGTACGGGCCTGGAGCGCCAGGTTGTAGACCTTCCGCACGCATCCGAACGTGCGCGACAGCTCCGCTGCCTGCACATCGTCCGGATAGAAGCGGTACTTGAACGCCCGCTTCACGTGAGTGGCCATGAGTCACAAACTATCATGGCAGCTTGTGACTGCCTGCGGACTGCCAGTGGCAGACGACGATCCGCCCTGGCGGCGAATCGCCTTCCCCTGCCCTGCTCCGCAGGAGTCCGTTTCCTCCCCGGCCTGAAGGCCGGGGTATCCACGGAGGAATCCCGATGACCCGTAGGCTTCGCATCCGCCACACCACCCGCGTGTCGTACGCCCAGGCGGCCGTCTCCTCCCACAACGAGGTGAGGATGACACCGCTGACACTCCCCGGCCAGACCACGCTGGACGCGCGCGTGACCGTCAATCCGACGACGCCGACCTGGTCGTACTGGGACTACTGGGGCACCCAGGTCACCGGCTTCGACCTGATGGACCCGCACGCGGACCTCACGATCACCGCGTCGAGCCTGGTCGAGACGTCCCCGCCGGAGCTGCTCGGCCCCTCCCCCACCTGGCAGGAGGTGACCGAACGGACCACGAACTCACGCCTGTTGGAGTTCACCGGCCCGACGGTCCGTACGACGGTCCCGCCGAAGCTGCTGAAGAAGGCGCGCAAGGCGGCCGTGGGACTCGATCCGCACGGGACGGCGGTCGCGGTCTCCGCGCTGGTCGCCGACCGGGTGTCCTACCTGCCCGGCGTCACCGGCGTGAACACCTCCGCCGCCGAGGCCTGGGAACAGGGCGCCGGCGTCTGCCAGGACATCGCCCACGTCACCATCGCCCTGCTGCGGGGACTGGGCCTGCCCACGCGCTACGTCTCCGGCTATCTCCACCCCGAGAGCGAGGCGGAGCTGCACCGCCCGGTGGCCGGGCAGAGCCACGCCTGGGTCGAGTACTGGGCGGGCGACTGGTGCGGCTACGACCCCACCAACCGGACCCGTCCCGACGAGTCCCATGTGGTGGTGGGCCGGGGGCGCGACTACGACGACGTGACCCCGCACAAGGGGATCTACCGGGGGGTGGCGGGCGGACCGCCGGAGGTGACGGTGGAGTTCACGCGGGTGGCGTAGCCCCAGGGGTCATGCCGGGGTCGCGCCCTGTCTCAGCCCCGCTTCGGGCCGGTGATCGCCTCGCCGATCACGAAGCCCTTGGCGGGGCCGTCCGGGATCTCGACCTCCGTGCCGTAGGGGACGCGGTGGATGTCCTCCCAGTCGGCCTTGTCGGGGCGGGGGCCGGTGAAAAGGGTTACGGCGCCTTGGCCGTCGTAGTCGTCGATGAGGAGGTACATGGGGATCCCAGCGCGGGCGTATTCGCGGCGCTTGCGGATGCGGTCACGGTCCTGGTTGCTTTTGCCGGGGGAAACCACCTCAATGACGAGGTGCACCGAGTCGGCCCTCACTCCCATGTCTTCCTCGTCACCGCATGGTTCCGTATCCTCCGGGGCTACGAAAGCGTCCGGGATCCACGCCTTGCGCTGGTGGATCAGGTTCACATCTTGGTGGCAGGCGTACTCGCCTCCGTCCAGGAACTTGTCCAGGGCCCTTCGCACGCGATTGGCGATTTGGCCGTGTGAACGGCGACCGGTGGGCGACACCTCGATGGCTCCCTCGATGATTTCAGCGCGGTAGCCCTCGGGGAGTTCCATGGCCTTCCATACCTGCCACAGGCCCTCCTCCGGATCGGATACGTTCAGGAATTCAGCCTGGGCCTCGGACATGGTCTCGGGCCTCTCATGTGCGAGAGCGGTCAAGATGGCATCACCTCCTCAAGTGTGGGCTGGGCGAGCTTGGGGCACAAGCAACGCGATCACGGTAGGTACTGCGATACGGCTGACCAGGTGAGATACCTCCGGTTCACCCGTTCGAGTGAAGCCGGAACGATCCACCACCCCCGCCGCCCAGCTCGAACCACACCC
>NZ_JBXVPZ010000129.1:0-22061 GCF_057961495.1 Streptomyces sp. P5F9
GGCTCGATGAGGGCGAGGGGGCCGTGCTTCAACTCCGAGGCGGGGTAGGCCTCGGCGTGGATGTACGAGACCTCCTTGAGCTTCAGGGAGGCCTCGCGGGCCACCGGGTAGCCGCGGACCCGGCCGATGAAGAGCATCGAGCGGGCCTCGGCGTACTCGGCGGCCAGCTTCTTGATCTCCTCCTCCTGGTCCAGGATCTCGGTGATCTGGGCCGGGAGCTTGCGCAGGCCCTCGATGATGCGCTTGCCGTCGCGGACCGAGAGGTCGCGGGTGCGGCCGAGGTGGAGGGCCAACAGGGCGAAGGCGACGGTGGTGTTGGTGAAGCACTTGGTCGAGACGACACAGACCTCGGGGCCCGCGTGGACGTACATGCCGCCGTCCGCCTCGCGGGCGATCGCCGAGCCGACGACGTTCACCACGCCGAGGACGCGGGCGCCCTTGCGCTTCAGCTCCTGGACCGCTGCCAGGACGTCGTACGTCTCACCGGACTGGGAGACCGCGATGTAGAGGGTGTCGGGGTCGACGACCGCGTTGCGGTAGCGGAACTCGGAGGCCGGCTCGGCGTCCGCGGGGATGCGGGCCAGCTCCTCGATCATCTGGGCGCCGATCATGCCCGCGTGGTACGAGGTGCCGCAGCCGAGGATCTTCACGCGGCGGATCTGCCGGGCCTCGCGGGCGTCCAGATTCAGGCCGCCGAGGTGCACGGTGGAGAAGCGGTCGTCGATGCGGCCGCGCAGCACGCGGTCCACGGCGTCGGCCTGCTCGAAGATCTCCTTGTGCATGTAGGTGTCGTGGCCGCCCATGTCGTAGGAGGCGGCCTCCCACTCGACGGTGGTGGGCTCGGACGTGGTGCGGGTGCCCTCGGTCGTGTATGTCCGGAAGTCGTCGGCCTTGAGGGTGGCCATCTCGCCGTCGTCCAGCGTCACTATCTGGCGCGTGTGCGTCACCAGCGCGGCGATGTCCGAGGCGACGAACATCTCCTTCTCGCCGATCCCGAGGACCACCGGGGAACCGTTTCGAGCCACCACGATGCGGTCGGGGAAGTCGGCGTGCAGGACGGCGATGCCGTAGGTGCCCTCGATCACCCGGAGGGCGTCGCGGACCTTGTCCTCCAGCTTCTCCTGCTGCGAGCGGGCGATGAGGTGGGTGAGGACCTCGGTGTCGGTCTCGGAGAGGAACTCGACGCCGTCCGCTTCGAGCTTCTTCCGGAGGTCGGACGCGTTGTCGATGATGCCGTTGTGGACTACGGCGACCTTGCTGTCGGCGGACAGGTGCGGGTGGGCGTTCACATCGGAGGGGGCGCCGTGCGTGGCCCAGCGGGTGTGGGCGATTCCGGTGGTGCCCTTGAAGCGCGCCGGGACCTTGGCCTCCAGGTCACGGACCCGGCCCTTGGCCTTGACCATCTTCAGGCCGGCCGTCCTGGGGGTCGTCACGACGATGCCCGCCGAGTCGTAGCCGCGGTACTCCAGCCGTTGCAGGCCCTCCAGCAGAAGCGGAGCAACGTCACGCCTGCCGATGTATCCGACGATTCCGCACATATGTATAGGTGTTCCTAGCCGTAGACGATGCGGCGCAACTGCCTGAGCGTGAGCTCCGGTGGTGCGACCGCCCGGTATTTCAGGTCCGCCTCGATCCGGTCGAAGATCGTCGCGTTCACCAGGCCCTGGGCCTGGAGCTCGCGGTGGCGGCGACGGACGTACTCCTCGGTCGTCTCGTCGAAGTAGGCGAGCACGTCCTGGATCACCCGCAGTGCCTCGCCCCGGTTGAGGGGGGAGGAGCGCGTCAGATGATCAACGAGTTCGTCGTGCACCCGGTTGATCCTGGGGTACCGAAGGGCGGTTTGCAAGAATCCTGCCCGATATCGGGCAACGGCCTGTTGAAAGTCTTATGGGGCTCTGTTCGTAAGCTGTCCATCCTGTGTCTTGCGCACCGTTGCTCATGTCGACGAGTTTCAGACGCCATGGACATTCCTCGTATGGGAGTACCCGCGGAGCTCGCAGAGCGCATGAGCATGGCGGAGCAGCACGAGTACCTGCGCGCGAGATTCTCGCGGCGCACGATGGTCAGAGGCGGTGCCGTGACGCTCGGCGCCATCGCGGGTGGCGTGTTCGTACCGGGCCCGGTCGCCCAGGCGGCCGTCCCCAGCCAGGCCTCCGCCACCTACGCCTCCACCTCCGGCGAGTCCGTCGACGGGGCCCTCGTCTCCCCGTTCGGCCGGCACCTCGCCTTCGGCAACGACCCGAGCACGGAGGTGACGGTCTCCTGGCAGGTCCCGACCAACGTGAAGAAACCGTTCGTCCGGATCGGCGCGCACCCCTGGGACCTCTCCCGCAAGATCGAGGCCGAGGTGCGCACGCTCTACACCCCGGCGGGCGTCGGCGCGAGCGGCGACCACACCCAGTACTACCTGCACGCCAAGCTGACCCACCTGCGCCCGGGCAGGACCTACTACTACGGCGTCGGCCACGCGGGCTTCGACCCGGCCGAGGCCCACCTGCTCGGCACACTGGGCACCTTCACCACCGCCCCCGACCACAAGAAGCCGTTCACCTTCACGGCCTTCGGCGACGAGGGCGTCGGCTACCACGGCCTGGCCAACAACAGCCTCCTGCTGGGCCAGAACCCGGCCTTCCACCTGCACGCCGGCGACATCTGCTACGCCGACCCGGCCGGTGCCGGCAAGACCACCGACACCGGCTTCGACTCGCGCACCTGGGACCAGTTCCTCGCGCAGACCGAGTCGGTCGCCAAGTCCGTGCCGTGGATGCCCGCCTACGGCAACCACGACATGGAGGCCTGGTACTCGCCCAACGGCTACGGCGGTGAGGACGCCCGCTGGAACCTGCCGGACAACGGCCCCGACAAGGCGAACCTGCCGGGCGTCTACTCCTTTGTCTACGGCAACACGGCGGTCATCTCGCTGGACGCCAACGACGTGTCCTTCGAGATCCCGGCCAACCTCGGCATCTCCGGCGGCACCCAGACCACGTGGCTGGAGGCGCAGCTCAAGAAGTACCGCGCGTCCAAGGACATCGACTTCGTGGTGATCTTCTTCCACCACTGCGCGTACTGCACCTCGACGGCGCACTCCTCGGAGGGGGGAGTGCGCGACGAGTGGGTGCCGCTGTTCGAGAAATACACGGTGGACCTGGTCATCAACGGCCACAACCACCAGTACGAGCGCACCGACGTCATCAAGAAGAACGCGGTCGTCAAGAAGCTGCCGATCGGCGGCACGGCGTACCCGGAGACCGAGGGTGTCGTCTACGTGACGGCGGGCGCGGCCGGCCGCAGCCTGTACGCGTTCTCCGCCCCGGACTCCTACGAGGGTCACGTCGCCGACCTCGACTCGGTCGCCGCCTTCGTCAACACGAAGGACGGCAAGGTCAACGAGACGGTCGCGTGGTCACGCGTCCGCTACCTCAACTACTCGTTCCTGCGCGTCGACGTCCAGCCCGCCTCGCGCGGCCGTACGGCGACCCTGACGGTCCGCGGCATCGCCGAGACCGGCGCCGAGATCGACCGCTTCACGGTCGCCCGCAAGGCCAAGTAGCTCCGACTCAACCCGAGTTACGCCCGGAAGGCAGGGCGCCACTCATCCCGCAGGCGGTCCTCCCCGGATGGTCACATCCGTTTGAGGACCGCCTGTTTGGCCATCGCGAACTCCTCGTCCGTGAGCACCCCGTCCCGGTGCAGCTCCCCGAGTTCCCGCAACCGCCGCAGCAGCGCGTCATGGCCGTCCCCCGCCGCGGCCGCCAACTGCCGTACCGGCTCGGGCTGTTCAGGCCGTACGTCCGTCTCGGCGGCCGGGTGCGGGAGGCGGGCCTGTACGGCCGCGGCGACCAGGGCCATCAGCGGGTCCTTCTTGAAGCCCCACAGCTCAACGGAGTTGGGGTCGTACTTGGGCGGTGCCTTGGTCGGCGCGTTGCGCACCGAGAAGCGGATGTAGCCGTTCTCCAGCCCGGCCGACGGGCGCCATTCCACGCCGACGAGGTCGGTGACGGCGAGGGTGCGGGCGCCGGCGGCGGACTTGGCGTCCTCGGTCTTCCAGTTCCACTCCAGCCGGACGCGCTCGCCGTCGAAGCTCGCCGTGCCGTCCCCGGCGGACACCGAGAGCGGCACGGCGGGGCCCGGCAGCAGGTACGTGTCCACCGGGTCGGCCGGGACCTGGTCCAGCAGCAGGGCGTTGCGCACCTCGTCCACGAAGTACTCCGCGACGCCGTACCGGTCCGACTCGACGGGGAGTTGGTAGGGGTCGTCGCCCTCGGCGAGCCGCCCGCCCGTGGCGTGCAGCAGCGGGTCGGCGCCGTCGCGCAGCCGCAGTCTCAGCCGCCCGGACTTCCGGCCCTGTTCGAAGGAGACGCCCGCCAACGCGCCCAAGGGGACGACGAGTTCGCCGAGTGTCTTGCGGAACAGGCCGACGTTCTTGTCCCGTCCGGGAGTCAGCCGCAGGGCGTCGCCGTCGAAGATCCAGGTGCCGTCCTTCTGGATGATTTCCGCCATAGGAGGGATTCTTCCACCGGCCAGGCGACAGAATGGTCTGTACCTGTCCGGGCTCAAAGGAAGTTCAAAGGAAGGGACCGCTCGTGAGACGCCTTGTGAGACAGCGCCACAGAACGACCCGCCTCCTCGGTTCGCTGCTGCTCGTCGCCGCCGCGAGCGTGTCCGTCGTCGGCGCCGCACCTTCCGCCGCGCCCGCCGCCGCCACCCCGCTGGGCCGGGTGGTCCCGGCGCCCGCCAAGGTCACCCCTGCGGGCCATCCGTACCGGATCACGAGCGGCACCCGTATCCGCGTCGACGACACACGGGAGTCGCGCCGGATCGGCGCGTACCTCGCGGGCATCCTGCGCCCCTCCACCGGGTACCGGCTGCCGATCACCTCACGCGGCAAGGGCGGCATCCAACTCCGCCTGACGAAGGGCCTGTTCGGCGCCGAGGGCTACCGGCTCGTCAGTGGGGTCTCGGGGGTCACCATCACCGCGAGCAAACCCGCCGGACTCTTCCACGGCGTGCAGACCCTGCGCCAACTCCTGCCCGCCGCCGTCGAGAAGAACTCCGTGCGGCGCGGCCCCTGGCAGATCGCGGGCGGCACCATCGAGGACTCCCCGCGCTACGCCTACCGCGGCGCGATGCTCGACGTCTCCCGGCACTTCTTCACCGTCGCCCAAGTCAAGCGCTACATCGACGAGTTGGCGCTCTACAAGATCAACACCCTGCATCTGCACCTCAGCGACGACCAGGGCTGGCGCATCGCCATCAACTCCTGGCCCCGCCTGGCGACTTACGGCGGCTCGACCGAGGTCGGCGGCGGCACCGGCGGCTACTACAGCAAGGACGACTACAAGGAGATCGTCCGCTACGCCTCCTCGCGCTTCCTGGAAGTAGTCCCCGAGATAGACATGCCGGGCCACACGAACGCGGCCCTCGCCTCCTACGCCGACCTGAACTGCGACGGCGTGGCGCCCCCGCTCTACACGGGCACGGACGTCGGCTTCAGCTCGCTGTGCGTCGCCAAGGACCTCACGTACAGCTTCGTGGACGACGTGATCCGTGAGCTGGCCGCGATCACCCCGGGCCGCTATCTGCACATCGGCGGCGACGAGGCGCACTCCACCAGCCATGAGGACTACGTCAAGTTCATGGACCGGGTACAGCCGATCGTCACCAAGTACGGCAAGACGGTGATCGCCTGGCACCAGATCACCGGAGCCCACCCGGTGAAGGGCGCCCTCGCCCAGTACTGGGGTCTCGACGACACCGACGCCGCCGAGAAGGCGCAGGTCGCCGAGGCCGCGAAGAACGGCACCGGGCTGATCCTCTCGCCCGCCGACCGGGTCTACCTCGACATGAAGTACACCGAGGACACCCCGCTCGGCCAGGACTGGGCAGGCCTCGTCGAGGTCAAGCGGTCCTACGACTGGGACCCGGGCAACTACCTTGCCGGGGTGCCCAGTTCGGCGATCAAGGGGGTCGAGGCGCCGTTGTGGTCGGAGACGATCGTGACCGGCGCGAACATCGAGTACATGGCCTTCCCGAGGCTGCCGGGCGTGGCCGAGCTGGGCTGGTCGCCGGCCTCGACGCACGACTGGGACACGTACAAGGTGCGGCTCGCGGCACAGGCCCCGAGGTGGGACGCGCTGGGGATCGACTACTACCGGTCGCCCCAAGTTCCTTGGCCCGCACGTTAGTCGAGCAGGCCCTGCACATGGGGCGGGCACCCCGGGGGACCGTACCTCGGGGTGCCCGCCTGCTTGTGGTGTCAGAACCCGGCGATGGGGTTCTTCAGGGTGCCGACGAGCTGGAGCGCGCCGGACGGGTCCGCCAGGTCCACCATCTGCTTGTTGTCGCGCAGTTGGAGGCGGTTGAGGCAGGACAGCGAGAACTCGGGGGCGAACATGTCGTACTGCCGGAACTTGTCGGCGAGTTCGGGTGCCGCGTCCTGGTACTCACGGGTGACGTCCGCGACCGTGCGCCAGAAGTCGTCCTCCTCCAGGACTCCCTCGGCGGCCAGGCCGGCGGCGAGGAAGCGGAAGAAGCAGTCGAAGACGTCGGTGAAGATCGACAGCAGTTTCTTGTCCTCGGGGACCTCGACCCGCAGCCGCTCGACCGTCGGCGGCAGCACCGCGTCCGGGTCCATGACGGCGATCTCCTCGGCGATGTCCTTGTAGATCGCGCGCTCGACGACACCGTCCTTCAGGACCAGGATGACGTTCTCGCCGTGCGGCATGAACACCAGGTCGTAGGCGTAGAAGCTGTGCAGCAACGGGGTGAAGTACGCCCGCAGATACCGCCGCAGCCACTCCGCCGGGGCCAGCCCCGACCGCTCGATGAGCGCGCCGGCGAAGGACGCGCCCTCGTGGTCCAGGTGCACCAGCGAGGCCATCGTCGCGAGGGTCTCGCCGTCCTGGAGCGAGGAGACCGGGCTCTCGCGCCACAGCGCGGCGAGCATCTTGCGGTACGGCGAGTAGCGGTCGGTCGCGGCCTCGTACTCCAGGTGGCGGTAGCCGACTGCGGCCTGCTCGCGGATGATCGACAGGCCGGTGGACTTCAACACCGGGTCGTTGTCGATGAGTTGGGCGAGCCAGTCGTTGATCGCCGGAGTCGCCTCCATGTAGGCGGCCGAAAGTCCGCGCATGAAACCCATGTTGATGACGGACAGGGCCGTCTTCACGTAATGCTTCTCGGGGTTGGACCTGTTGAAGAAGGTCCGGATGGACTGCTGAGCGAGGTACTCGTCGTCGCCCTCGCCGAGGCACACGAGGTGGCCGCGGGCGATCTCGGCGGCGAAGGTGACGCTGAGCTTGTTCCACCACTGCCAGGGGTGGACGGGGATGAGGAGATAGTCGTCGGGGTCGAGCCCCCGGTCGACCAGGGTCAGCCCGAACCGCTCCACGGTCCCGGCACCCAACTCCCGCCGTATGAACGACTCGTACTCGATGCCCACGCCCGCCGTGAACGCGGCTCGGGAGCGGTGCGCGGCCAGCCACACCAGCCGGACCGGGCTCGTGGTCTCGGGGGCGTACGAGAGGTACTCGTGGATGCCGAAGCCGAGCCGGCCGTTGTTGGCGACGAAGCAGGGGTGGCCCTCGGTCATCCCCGTCTCGATGGCCTGGAAGTCGCTCTTCACCAGCTTGGCGACCGGGATCTGCGGCTTGGTGAGCTTGTAGCAGGTGCCGGCGAGGGTGGAGGAGATCTCCTCCAGGTAGACCGGCAGGATCTCCGCGGTCAGCCCGAGCGCCTGCTTCAGCTCGATGAAGAAGTCCAGGGCGGCGAGGGGGAGTTCGGCGCCGTCGCGGTGCCGGGTGATCGAGTCGGCGTCGACCTGCCAGTGGTCGAGGGCGTGCCGGGTGGCGGTGAACCGGTAGCGGGTCAGACCGTCGTCACTGCGGACGACGTACAAGTCGCCGTTCTCCTCGACGAGTTCGGGGGTGATCAGCCGCTCGTGCGCGAACTCGGCGAGGGCCTTGCGGATCAGGAGGCGGTTGGCCTTCTCCCAGCGTTCGGGGGAGAGGTGGGCCACGGCGTCGGCGAGGCTCATGCGGACACCGCCGTGGCCGCGGCGCTGTGCCTTTTGAGGAAGCGTTCCCGTGTGCAGAAGCTCAACAAGGCTTTCTTCTCCGGCTTTTGGATCTCGCGCTCGGGCACGAACCCGACCGCCTCGTTCAGGGCGTGGACGGCGGTGTTGGACACGTCCGGTTCCACGACGACACGTTCGACGGCCGGGTCCTCGAAGAGGCGGGCCATCACGGCGGTGATCACCGCACGGGTGAAGCCGTGGACGGGCGTCTCGGTGGCCGGTGTCAGGAAGTGCATGCCGACGTCACCGGGCAACGGCTCGTACAGCCCGACCAGTTCGCGATGACGGGGGTCGTAGTACTCCATCAGGAAGGCGGGGACACCGTCCTGGAGCCCGAGCAGCGCGTGCTGGTGCTCGTCGGCCGCGATCTCCATGTACGCGCGCTCGACGTCCTCCAGCTTCGCGTCCTGCATCATCCAGAACGCGGCCTTGGGGTGCGTGAGCCACCGGTGCAGCAACTCGGCGTCCTGGAGCGGGTCGAGGGGGCGGAAGGCGAAGGTGTCTGTGCTGGTGAGGGTGCTCATACGGCGAACTCCTGGAACGCGATGGTCTGTTCGACCGGGTAGTACTCGGTGCCGAGCAGCTCACGGATGATGTACGAGTTGCGGTACGCGCCCATGCCCAGGTCCGGGGACGTGATGCTGTGCGCGTGGACGCCGGCGTTCTGGAGGAAGACGCCCCGGCCCGTGGTGTCGATCGAGTAGTTGCGCGCGATGTCGAAGTTGCCCCGGGAGTCGTAGCGCAGCCGCTCGTGGACGGGCTTGAGGAACTCCGGCTCGGCGTACTTGTAGCCGGTGGCGAGGATCAGGCCCTGGGAGCGCAGGGTGTAGTCCTTCTCCTGCTCCTCCTGGCGCAGCCCCAGCTCGTACACCCCGTCGCGGTAAGTGGCGCTGTCCAGCGAGGAGTTGGTGAGCAGCCGGGTGGGGACGGGGCCGCCGACCTTCTTCTGGTAGAGCAGGTCGAAGATCTCGTTGACGAGGTCGCCGTCGATGCCCTTGAACAGGCCCTTCTGCTCGGCCGTGAGGCGGTAGCGGGTCTGCTCCGGCAGGGCATGGAAGTAGTCGATGTACTCCGGGGAGGTCATCTCCAGCGTGAGTTTCGTGTACTCCAGCGGGAAGAACCGCGGCGAACGCGTCACCCAGTTCAACTCGTAGCCGTGGACGTCGATCTCACTGAGCAGGTCGTAGTAGATCTCGGCGGCGGACTGCCCGCTGCCGACCAGCGTGATCGACTCCTTGGCCTGCAACTCCGCTTTGTGCTGCACGTAACGGGAGTTGTGGATGAAGTCACCGCCCAGTCCGGCGACGGCCTCCGGGAGATACGGCGGGGTGCCGGTGCCCAGGACCAGGTGACGGGCGCGGTACACGTCACCGGCCTCGGTGTGGACGACGTAGACCTCGTCCTCGTACGTCACTTCCGAAACCGTCGTGCTGAAGCGCACGTTGGACAGCCGGCCTGCGGCCCAGCGGCAGTAGTCGTCGTACTCGACGCGCAGCGGGTAGAAGTTCTCGCGGATGTAGAAGGGGTACAGACGCCCCTTCTCCTTCAGGTAGTTGAGGAAGGAGTACGGCGAGGTCGGGTCGGCGAGGGTGACCAGGTCCGACATGAACGGGGTCTGGAGGTGGGCGCCGTCGAGGAACATGCCGGCGTGCCACTCGAAGTCGGGCTTCGAGTCCAGGAAGACGCCGTCGAGTTCGGTGATGGGCTCGGTGAGGCAGGCGAGGCCGAGGTTGAAGGGTCCGAGCCCGATGCCCACGAAGTCGTAGGTCTTGGTGGCGGGTTCAGGAAGCGCGGTCAAGGGACTCTCCCAGGTACTGCTCGGCGTGGCCGGCGATCAGGTCGAGGACGGCCGCGATGTCGTCGGCCGTCGTCTCGGGGTTGAGCAGGGTGAACTTCAGGTAGTGGCGGCCCGCGACCTTGGTGCCCGCGACCACCGCGTCACCGGAGGCGAACAGGGCCTTGCGGGCGTACAGGTTGGCGCGGTCGATCTCGGCCGGGTCGGTGACGGCGGCCGGGATGTAGCGGTAGACGAGGGTGGAGAGCGAAGGCTCGACGACCACGTCGAAGCGGGGGTCGGCGGCGAGCAGCTCCCACCCCTGCGCGGCCAAGTCGCAGACCTCGTCGAAGAGTTGGCCCACACCGTCGGCGCCCATCACGCGCAGCGTCATCCACAGCTTGAGCGCGTCGAAGCGGCGGGTGGTCTGGAGGGACTTGTCGACCTGGTTGGGGATGCGCTCGTGCACCATGCGGCGCGGGTTGAGGTACTCCGCGTGGTAGGTCGCGTGGCGCAGGGTGTCGGCGTCGCGGACGAGCAGGGCGGACGAACTCACCGGCTGGAAGAAGGACTTGTGGTAGTCGACGGTGACCGAGTCGGCGCGCTCGATGCCGTCGATCCGGCCCCGGTACTTCAGCGAGGCGAGCAGACCGCAGCCGTAGGCCGCGTCGACGTGCATCCACACCCCGAACTGCTCGCACAGGGCGGCGACTTCGGGCAGCGGGTCGATGGAGCCGAAGTCGGTGGTGCCTGCGGTGGCGACGACGGCCATGGGGACAAGACCGGCGTTCTTGCAGCGCTCCAACTCCCGGGCGAGCGCGACCGTCTGCATCCGCTTGTCGGCGCCGACGGGTATCGAGACGACGGCGTCCTGCCCAAGTCCCAGCAGTTTCGCGGACTTCTTCACGCTGAAGTGGCTGACTTCGGAGGCGAAGATACGCAGTTTGGCGAGTGTGTCGGTCTTCGCCTCCTCGCGGGCCAGCAGCAGGGCCTGGAGGTTGGACTGGCTGCCGCCGGAGGTGAACACGCCGTCGGCGTGCGGCCCGAGGCCGATCCGCTCGTTCGTCCAGTCGATCAGTTTCCGCTCGATGAGCGTGCCGCCGGCCGACTGGTCCCAGGTGTCCAGGGAGGAGTTGACGGCGGAGAGCACCGCCTCACCGAGCACGGCCGGGATGACGACCGGGCAGTTGAGGTGCGCGAGATAGCGGGGGTGGTGGAAGTAGATCGCGTCACGCAGATAGACCTCGTCCAGCTCGTCCAGCACCGCGGCGGTGTCGTGGAGCGGGCGGTCGAGGTCGATCCGGTCGATGAGGGGGGAGAGGGCGTCGACCGTGACGCCGGTGAACGGCCGTTCCGTGGTGGCGAGTTTGGCCGCCACCCGCTCCACGCCTTCCGTCACGGAGCGGCGGTAGTGCTCCGCAGTCGTGTCATTGAGCAGGTGCGAGCGCATGTGGGGGTCCTCCGGTGGGGAAGTCCGTGCGGGACAGGTGAGCGGCGAGGTTCCGCAACATCAACTTAGGTAAGCCTAACCTAACTTCACGCCCAGGAAACCCGCCGCTCCCGTGACAGCCGTCACTCACGCCCCAGCTGCCCCTCGCACCGTCACCCGGCGTCGCGCAACTGCTCCTCGCTGAGCCCCTGCCGCCAGTACCCGACGAACGTCACCCGCCGCCGGTCGAACCCACGCTCACCCACGAAGTGCCGCCGCAGCGCCTTCACTTGACCGGACTCGCCCGCGATCCACACGTACGGCCGCTCGGCGGCAGGGAGTTGGGCATCCCGAAGGGCGCCGAGGGCCATGGGGGACCCCTCGGCGCCCTGGTTCTCCCGCACCAGCCAGGTGACTTCGGCATCGGCGTCGGTCGCCAAGTCCTGGATGTCACCGGCATGTCGGACTTCCAGCCACACCCGCACGCGGATGCCGGCAGGCAGCGCTTCGAGGATGGCGGAGACGGCCGGCACGGCGGTCTCGTCCCCCCACACGACCACGAGATCAGCATCCTCCGGCGGCCGGAACCGAATCGCCCGATTGTCCGCGACCGCCGGCCCGAGCAACACGACCCGATCACCGGCGGAGGCGAGGGAGGCCCAACGGGAGGCAGGCCCGGCGGGTTCGTGCAACACGAAGTCGATGTCGATCTCGCTCGTGCTGCCTTGGGTGTCGCGGCGCAGGGCGCGCAGGGTGTACGACCGCATCACGGCCCGTACGTCGTCCGGGAGTTCACGCCAGCCCTGCCACCACCCGTCGCCGAGCTCGAACGGCACGGCGGGCTCCAGCTGGCCGGGTTGGGGGAGGAAGAGCGACAGGGACTGGTCACACCCGTCGGAGAAGAAGTAAGCCAGATCGTCCCCGGCAAAGGAGACCCGAACGAGAGACGGCCCAAGCCGCTCCGTCCGCACGACCTGGAGGGAAAAGAAGCGGAACGGGGCGGCTACGGCCGTAGTCATAGGGGGGTTCCTTCGGAGAAACGGGAGGTGGTCGTGCCCCGAAGGGGCGCGGGGAACTGCGCGACCAGCCACAACCGGCCCGCAGCTCCCCACGAAAGCGAAACCACCCCTAAATCAACTGACCTTCTTCGCGTTCTCGATCGCCTTCGCCAGATCCTCGAGCAACGGCGCACACTTGGCGTAGGACAGAATCGGCTCAGGATTACGCGCGATGACCTGCCCAGTCTTGACAGCGGGCAGCTTCTTCCACGTGCCCTCGGTAATGTCAGCGGGCTGAATCGCCGAAGTCCGGTTGTCCATCATGATGACGTCCGCCCCGTACTTGTCGACGTTCTCCCAGCTCAGGTTCTCGAACCACCCACCGCTGGCCTTCAGCGCGGACGCCGCCGGCTCGACGAAGTTCACGCCGAGAGCCTTGTAGTACTCAAGGTCGGCGGAGAGGTTGGACCCGGAGACGTAGAAGATGTCCTGGCTCGCGGAACCCGCGAGGACCTTGATGTCCGGCTTGGCCTTCGCCGCGGCGCGCAGCCGGGCCGCCGCGTCCTCGAACCGCTTCTTCGCCGCGGTGATGGTGGCCGAACTCGTGTCCGCGCCAAGGGACTTGGCGAGCTCCAGCATCCGCGCGAGCGGCGTCGGCAGCTGGATGTCGTACACCGAGATACCGACGGTCGGTGCCCCCACGGCGAGGATCTTCTTCTTCGACTCCTCCGGGACGTACCAGAGCGTTCCGGCCGAGTCGAACATCGTCGTGATGAGGACGTCGGGGGAGAGGGCCGCGTACTTCTCGATGTTGAACTGGCCCCACTCGTTGCCGATGATGGTGACCTTGCTGATGTCGAGGTCGCCGGCCTGCACGTCGGCCTTGCCGTCCTTCAGCTTCGTCGGCCCGAAGACGCCCTTGGACTCGATGCCGTAGTCGTGCAGCGCGGCGGCGACACCGATGAACGAGACGATGTTCGCCGGGACCTTGTCGGCCTTCGCGGTGGTGCCGCGGTCGTCCTTGAAGGTCCAGGGGCCGGACTTGGCCGCCGCCGTCTCCTTGTCCGAGCCACCGCTTTTCGCGTCGTCGTCGCCGCAGGCCGCGAGCACGGCACCGAGGCCGAGGGCGCCGCCCGCGGCGAGGATGCCGCGGCGGGAGAGGTGGGTGGCACGGGCGTTGGACATGTGTGGCTGCTTTCGAACAGGGCGGGAGCGCCCGCCGGACAATTCGAAGGTAGGTTAGCCTAACCTCACCATCTGTCCAGTGGGCGGGGTGTTCGCCGACCGGGTCTGTACGCGCCCTGTGCCCGGCCTGTGCGGGGCTCATGGGTCCATGTCCTCTGCGATTTGGCTTTCAACCGCCTTGTCTCGTCCGGTCGTTGTGATCACGCTCCTTCTACGGGGATCTGCGCACTGTTGTTCGGCACTGTTGTTCGGTCGTCTGCGGAGGTGGAGTGGCTACCACGATGGATGTGACGGACGTGGAAGCGGTGGTCCGGAGCGACGCGGCCCTGCTGGAGGACGACCTCGCCGAGTTCCTCGACGCGCTGACCGCCCCGGCGCGGACGGCGGCGGTCTCCGTCTACGACACGGCCCTGCGCCGCGCCCTGTACGAACCGGTCGCCGACGCCCTCGGGTCGAAAGTGGGCCAGCAGGCGCTGCCCCCCGCGGCCGGGGCACCTGGCGGCCGGGCCCCGCTGCGGCCCTCGATGGTGTACTGGGCGTACCGCAACTACCGGGGGTTCCCCGAGGAGGCGGAAGGGTTCTCCGAGGAGGCGGAAGGGTTCTCCGAGGAGACGGAGGGGTTCTCGGAGAAGGCGGACGCCGTTTCCGACCTCGCGGTGATCCGCCGCACGGCAGTTGCCGTAAGGATTCTGCTGAAGGCGGCGGTAGCCCTCGACGACATCCAGGACGGCAGCGACGTCCGCTACGGCGAACCCGCCCTCCACGCCACCCACGGCACCCCGCTCGCCCTCAACGCCGGCGCCTGGCTGATCATGTCCGCGCTCCGGCACGCGGCCGACCCCGCCGTCGTGGACAGCCTGGTGCGCTCCGTCGGCAGCGGCTTCACCGGACAGGCCGTCGACATGTCCTCGCGTACGGCGCTCACGCGCGCCGAACTGCTGGCCGCGCCGCGCGCCACACGGGTCGACTTCTGGGAGTCGACGGCAGCGCTGAAGACCGGAACCCTGTTCTGGATGCCGCTCGACGCGGCGGTCGCGGGGCTGCGCGTGGTCGAGGACGACCGGCTCGCCCTGGACGGCGCGATGCGTCAACTGGGTCTCGCCAGCCAGCTGTTCAACGACCTGACCGACTTCGTGCCCGAGTTCGGCGGCGCCAACACCCACGAGGACTTCGACGGCCTGGGCAACCGGGTCTTCCTGGAACTCCTCGACGAGGACGGCGACGTACCGCCCGGCGAGGACTTCAAACCGTACGTTCTCGGTCACCCCCGCCTGGAGCGCACGCTCCTCGCGCTCGCCGAGGAGGCCGTGGCCCTGAAGCGCGCCGCGAAGGACGCCGTGCACGGCGTGTGCCGCTCCGAGCGCAGCGCCGCCTACTTCGACGTGACGATCGAACGCAAGGGCCACCTCATCGACCGTCTGCTCGCGACGGTCCGGCAGCGGAGCGGCGTATGACGGACACGCGCACGGACATCGACTCCGGTACGAGCGTGAGCACGGTGACCCAGCGGCTGCGCAGCGGCACCCGCGCCTGGCACGAGGCCCTGGAGCACACGGGGTTCGCCACCGCGATGCTCGCCGGGACTCTGCCGCTCGACCGCTACGTCGGCCAACTCGCCGCCTACCGCCCGGTGTTGGACACCCTGGAGTCCGAACTCACCCGCACCACCTGCCCGTCGGTCGCCGCGGTGTGGTCGCCCGACCTCGTCAAGCTCCCCCTCCTCGAACGCGACCTGCACCACTTCGCGGCCGCCCGGGGCGCCGCCCCCGAACCCGGCCCGGCCGCCGAGGAGTTCGTGCGTGAGATACGGCGCACCGCGGCCACCGAACCCCGTGAACTCCTCGGCTTCCTCTACGTGTTGGAGGGCTCCACCCTCGGCGCGATGTTCCTGTGCCGCTACGTCACCGAGGCGTACCGGCTCACGGACGGGAACGGCGCCTCGTACTACGGCAGCGGCGACCGCACCCGCTGGGCGGCCTTCACCGAGCGCCTCGATCGCGCGCTCGGCGAACCCGCCGTACAGGAACGGGTGGTGGCCGCCGCCGAACGGGCCTACCGCCACATCGCCCTGATCTCGGGGGAGTTGTCGGCAGGCCTGAGCGCCTCGGCGCCTGGGCCCGTGTAGCCGGCTGTCAGCCCGTGAGGCCCAACTCGCGGGCGATCAGCATCCGTTGGACCTCGCTGGTGCCCTCGCCGATCTCCAGGATCTTGGAGTCGCGCCACATGCGGGCCACCGGGTACTCGTTCATGAAGCCGTAGCCGCCGTGCACCTGCGTGGCGTCGCGCGCGTTGTCGACGGCGATGGTGGAGGAGTACAGCTTGGCGAGGGCGGCCTCCTTCTTGAAGGGCTCGCCGGCGACCAGGCGGGAGGCCGCGTCGCGCCAGGAGAGCCGCGAGGTGTGGGCCTTCATCTCCATGTCGGCGATCTTGAACTGGATGGCCTGGTTGGCGCCGATCGGCCGCCCGAACGCGTGCCGTTCCTTGGCGTACTTCACCGACTCGTCGACACAGCCCTGGGCGAGACCCGTCGCGAGCGCCGCGATGGCGATGCGTCCCTCGTCGAGGATGCGCAGGAACTGGGCGTAGCCGCGGCCCAGTTCGCCGAGCAGGTTCGCCGCCGGGACCCGGACGTCCGCGAAGGACAGCTCACGGGTGTCCGAGGCGTTCCAGCCGACCTTCGAGTACGGTGCCGCGACCGTGAAGCCGGGTGTCCCGGACGGCACGATGATCGACGAGATCAGGGGCTTGCCGCCGGGCCCCCGGCCGGTGACCGCGGTGACCGTCACCAGACCGGTGATGTCCGTACCGGAGTTGGTGATGAAGCACTTGGAACCGTTGATCACCCATTCGTCGGTGTCCGGGTCCAGCCGGGCCGTCGTCCGCGTCGCGCCCGCGTCGGAGCCGCCGTCCGGCTCGGTCAGCCCGAAGGCGCCGAGGATCTCGCCGGAGCACAGCCGGGGCAGCCACTCGGCCTTCTGCGCGTCGGTGCCGAAGAGATGGATCGGCATCGCGCCCAGCGACACCCCGGCCTCCAGGGTGATCGCGACCGACGAGTCGACCCGGGCCAGCTCCTCAAGGACGAGGCCGAGCGCCAGATAGTCGCCGCCCATCCCGCCGTACTCCTCGGGGAACGGCAGCCCGAACAGGCCCATGCGGCCCATCTCGCGGACGATCTCGTACGGGAACTCGTGCCGCTCGTAGAAGTCGCCGATCTTCGGCGCCACGACGTCGTGCGCGAACTCCTCGACCGTACGGCGGAGTTCTTCCAGCTCGGGGGAGAGACGGTGGTCCATGGCGGTCACTGCTCCTTGTGGGGCTGTGCTGTTTTGCCGAGGGCGCGGACGGTGCGGGACGGGCTGGGTCGGCCCAGTTGTTCGGCCATCCACACGCTGGTGGCGGTGAGACGGGCGAGGTCGACTCCGGTGTCGATGCCGAGGCCCTGGAGCATCCACACGAGGTCTTCGGTGGCGAGGTTGCCGGTGGCGGACTTGGCGAACGGGCAGCCGCCGAGGCCTCCGGCTGAGGCGTCCACGGTGGTGACGCCGTGCTCCAGGGCCGCGTAGGTGTTGGCCAGTGCCTGGCCGTAGGTGTCGTGGAAGTGCACGCCCAACACGTCGGTGGGGACGTGCTGTTCATTGAGCGCGGCCAGCAACTCCAGTACGTGCCCGGGAGTCGCGACGCCGATCGTGTCGCCGAGGCTCAGCTCGTCGCAGCCCATGTCGACCAACGCCCGGCAGACACGCACCACTTGGGCGATGGGGACCGCGCCCTCCCAGGGGTCGCCGAAGCACATGGAGACGTAGCCGCGCACATGGGCGCCCTCGCCCTTGGCGCGGGCCACGACCGGAGCGAACACCGCCAGCGACTCGTCCACCGTGCGGTTGAGGTTGGCCTTCGCGAAGGACTCGGTGGCGCTGGCGAAGACGGCGACGCGGGTCGCCTTCAGGGACAGCGCCCGGTCGAGTCCGCGGCCGTTCGGCACGAGGACCGGGAGCTCCATGCCCGGCAGGTCCCGCACGAGCGGGAACAGCTGCTCGGCGTCGGCCAGTTGGGGCACCCACTTGGGGTGGACGAAGCTCGTCGCCTCGATCGTGGTCAGGCCCGCGTCGGCCAGCCGCCGCACGAACTCGGCCTTCACCTCCGTGGGCACGGTCGACTTCTCGTTCTGAAGCCCGTCCCGCGCCCCCACCTCGTGAATGCGCACCCGGGCGGGCAGATCGGGGGCCGGTACGACCATCGGGAGTGTCTCCGGTCCGCGTGTCACTGGTCCTCCTCCACGGGTGTGACGACCGCCAGCACCTGGTCCATGGCGACCGTGGCGCCGGGTGTCACGTCGAGTTCGGCGACGGTGCCGGCGTGCGGCGCGGAGACGACGTGCTCCATCTTCATCGCCTCCACCACCAACAGGCTCTGCCCCGCGGCCACTTGATCCCCCACGGCGACCTTCACCACGGTCACCGTCCCCGGCATCGGCGCGGTCAGCGAACCGGCACCGGACCGGTCGGCCCCGCTGAGCGAGGCGGCCACCGGGTCGTGGTCCCGCACCTGCCAGGCGTCCCCGTCCCGGCCGAGCCAGGTGCCGTCCGGCAGGGCGGTGAAGGTGTGGACGAGTCCGTCGAGCCGCAGGACGAACCGGCCGTCGGGCCCGGCCCGGCCGGACCCGACGAGAGGCCTCTCGGCGCCGTCCGGCAGGAGTTCGGTCCCGCCCTCGGGCGTGCGGCGTACGCGCACCGTCACCGGGTCGTGGCCAGGCACCTGGAGCGGATGCGCCGTCCAGGCCCGCTCCCCGCCCAGCCGCCAGCCGTCCGTGGCGGCGAACGGGTCGGCCCAGCCGGAGCCCCGCCCGGGCGCGAGCGCCGCGTGCCGCAGCAGCGCCGCCGCCGCGTAGACCTCCACCGGTACCTCGCCGGGCACGAGCCCGTCCGCCTCCCGCTCGACGAGCCCGGTGTCCAACTCGCCCGCCACGACCGCCGGATGAGCGAGCAGCCGCCGTAGGAAACCGGCGTTCGTCGGCACGCCCAGCGTCACCGTGTCCGCGAGGGCCGCCCTGAGCTTCCTGAGCGCGGTCGCGCGGTCGGGGCCGTAGGCGATGACCTTGGAGAGCATCGGGTCGTAGAGGCTGCCGACCTCGGTGCCTTCGGAGAGGCCGGAGTCGGTGCGGATGCCGTCGCCCGAGGGTTCGTTCAGTTTCAGGACGGTGCCGCCGGAGGGGAGGAACCCGCGCGCGCCCTCTCTGACAGACACGGTCTCGGCGCAGATGCGGGCCTCGATCGCGTGGCCGGTGAGTGTGATGTCGTCCTGTGCGAAGGGGAGTCGCTCGCCCGCCGCCACCCGCAGCTGCCACTCCACCAGGTCGAGGCCGGTCACCAACTCCGTTACCGGGTGCTCCACTTGGAGGCGGGTGTTCATCTCCATGAAGTAGTACGACGAGGGGTCGTCGCCCGGCACGATGAACTCGACCGTGCCCGCGCCCGCGTACCCGCACGAGCGGGCCGCCTGTACGGCCGCCTCGCCCATCGCCGCGCGCGTGGCCTCGTCCAGGAGGACGCTCGGGGCCTCCTCGACGACCTTCTGGTGCCGGCGCTGCAAGGAGCACTCGCGTTCGCCGAGGTGGACGACGTTGCCGTGGCCGTCGGCCAGGATCTGGATCTCGATGTGGCGGGGGCGGTCGACCCAGCGTTCGACCAGGAGGGTGTCGTCGCCGAAGGAGGCGCGGGCCTCGCGGCGGGCGGCGGCGATCTCGTCGTCCAGGAGGGTGAGGTCGCGGACCAGGCGCATGCCCTTGCCGCCACCGCCCGCCGACGGCTTGAGGAGCACAGGTGCGCCCAACTCGTGGGCCGCCTTGGCCAGTTCGGGGTCACGGCCGCCGGGGACGACCGGGACCCCGGCCGCCTCCACCGTCTCCTTGGCGCGGATCTTGTCGCCCATGAGGGCGATCGCGTCGGCCGGAGGTCCGATGAAGACCAGCCCGGCGTCGGCGCACGCGCGCGCGAAGGCCGCGTTCTCCGCGAGGAATCCGTAACCCGGGTGCACGGCCTGCGCGCCCGAGCGGGCCGCCGCCTCCAGCAGCCGCTCCACCGACAGATAGCTCTCGGCCGCCGGTGCGGGCCCGAGCCGTACCGCCGTGTCGGCCTCGCGGACGTGCCGGGCGTCCGCGTCGGCGTCGGAGAAAACGGCCACCGAGCGCACGCCGAGCGAGCGCAGGGTGCGGATGACGCGGACCGCGATCTCGCCCCGGTTGGCCACGAGGACCGTCCCGAACATCCCGGGTACCTCGGACGGCTCCGGAATCTCGAATGTGTCGACCATCTCGGGCACCCTCATCACATCCGGAAGACGCCGAACTGGGGGTCTCCCAGGGGCGCGTTGGCACAGGCGGTCAGGGCGAGACCCAGCACCTGGCGGGTCTCCGTCGGGTCGATGACCCCGTCGTCCCAGAGGCGGGCGGTGGCGTAGTAGGCGTTGCCCTGACGCTCGTACTGCTGCCGGATCGGGGCCTTGAAGGCGTCCTCGTCCTCGGCGGGCCACTCCTCCCCACGCCCTTCCAACTGGTCCCGCTTCACGGTCGCGAGGACCGACGCGGCCTGCTCGCCGCCCATCACGGAGATCTTGGCGCCGGGCCACATCCACAGGAAGCGCGGCGAGTACGCCCGGCCGCACATCGAGTAGTTGCCCGCGCCGTACGACCCTCCGACCACCACCGTCAGCTTGGGCACGCGCGCGCAGGCGACGGCGGTGACCATTTTGGCGCCGTGCTTGGCGATGCCGCCCGCCTCGTAGTCCTTGCCGACCATGAAGCCCGAGATGTTCTGGAGGAACACCAGGGGGATGCCGCGCTGGTCGCACAGTTCGATGAAGTGGGCGCCCTTCTGGGCGGATTCGGAGAACAGGATGCCGTTGTTGGCGACGATGCCGACCGGGTGGCCGTGGACGCGGGCGAAGCCGGTGACCAGGGTCTGCCCGAACTCGGCCTTGAACTCGGCGAAGCGCGAGCCGTCGACCACGCGCGCGATGATCTCCCGTACGTCGTAGGGGGTACGGGAGTCGACCGGGACGGCGCCGTAGATCCCGTACGGGTCGACTTTCGGCTCCACCGACTCGGTGACCTCCCAGGGGAGGGCCCCGCGCGCGGGGAGCGTGGCGGCGATGGTGCGGACGATCCGCAGGGCGTGCGCGTCGTCCTCCGCGAGGTGGTCGGTGACGCCCGACACGCGTGCGTGGACGTCGCCGCCGCCCAGCTCCTCGGCGGTGACGACCTCGCCGGTGGCGGCCTTCACGAGGGGCGGCCCGCCGAGGAAGATCGTCCCCTGATTCCGGACGATCACGGCCTCGTCGCTCATGGCGGGGACGTAGGCCCCACCGGCGGTGCAGGACCCGAGCACGGCGGCGATCTGCGGAATCCCCGCCCCTGACATGCGGGCCTGGTTGTAGAAGATCCGCCCGAAGTGGTCCCGGTCCGGGAACACCTCGTCCTGCATGGGCAGGAAGGCGCCCCCGGAGTCGACGAGATAGATACAGGGGAGGCGGTTTTCGAGGGCGATCTCCTGGGCGCGCAGATGCTTCTTCACGGTCATCGGGTAGTACGTCCCGCCCTTGACCGTGGCGTCATTGGCGACGATCACGCACTCGCGGCCGCTGACCCGGCCGATCCCGGCGATGACACCGGCGGCCGGGGCGGCCCCGTCGTACATCCCGTCGGCGGCGAGGGGAGCCAGCTCCAGGAAGGGCGAGCCGGGGTCGAGCAGCGTGTCGACGCGGTCGCGGGGGAGCAGCTTGCCGCGCGCGGTGTGCCGGTCCCGGGCCCGCTCACCGCCGCCGAGCCGGGCCGCGGCGAGCTTCCGCCGCAGTTCCTCGCCCAGCGCGCGGTGCGCCGCCTCGTTGGCCCGCCACGCCTCCGACGCGGGATCGGCCGCGCTCGTCAGCTCCGGTGCCTCTTGCATTCTGTGGGTCCCCTCGCACAGCGATCGGCTGTCATCGACTGTCATCGACGGTTAATGAGCGTTAACCATTTCCTTCAGGTTAACGACCGCTAACCTCCCTGTCTAGAATTGCTTCCATGACCACGAGAACCGACGCCCCCACCCGCCGCGAGCAGATCCTCAAGGAGGCCGCGCGGCTCTTCGCCGAGCGGGGTTTCCACGGCGTCGGGGTCGACGAGATAGGCGCGGCGGTCGGCATCAGCGGACCCGGCCTGTACCGCCACTTCCCGGGCAAGGACGCGATGCTCGCCGAGCTGCTGGTCGGCATCAGCGGCCAGCTGCTCACGGGCGCGAAGCGCCGCCTGGCGGAGGCGGAGGGCGTGACCTCCTCGGAGCTGCTCCTCGACTCCCTCATCGAGGGCCACATCGACTTCGCCCTGGACGACCGCCCCCTGATCACGCTCCACGACCGGGAGCTGGACCGACTCCGGGACACGGACCGCAAGCTGGTGCGGCAGCTCCAGCGCCAGTACGTCGAGCTGTGGGTGGAGGTCGTACGGGACGTCTACCCGGAGCTGGCCGAACCCAGCGCGCGGTCGGCGGTCCACTCAGTGTTCGGCCTGCTCAACTCGACGCCGCATCTGGGGCGGCCGGGGTCGCTGCCCGGGCGGGGGGCGAC
>NZ_JBXVPZ010000130.1:0-21988 GCF_057961495.1 Streptomyces sp. P5F9
GGGCAGCAGGCGGTGGGCGGGCCGGTCCGGATCGGTCATGCACGCCGACAGCGGACCTCCGGCCGCCCGGACGGCGGCCATGGCGTGGGTGAGGAAATCCCGGTGCCACACGAACAAACCGGACAGTCCGGCCTCGGGATCCTTGTGCTGCTGGTAGGCCAGCCACAGGGCGTGGAGCCAGGCGACGACGTCGGCGTGTTCCTGCCACTGCTCGCACCACGGGGCGGCGGTCGTGACCTCTGCCCCGTAGACCCGGACGAGGTAATCGTCCACCCAGTCCGACAACGCGTCGAGCTCGTCCTCGTACTCCTCGCCCTCCAGCTCCAGGATCGGGCGGGGCTCCGGCGGAGCCGCCTGCGGCGGCAGGCCCGCGAACCCCGGCATGCCGAAGGCGCCGAACGGCATGTCCGGGGGCAACGGTGCGGAGGCGAGGTGGTCGAGCTGGAGGGCCTGCTCCGCAGACTGCTCCAGCAGTTTGCGGACGCTCGCCGAAACGCTCTCCAGGTCGGAGTCCGGCAGCCGGACCGGGTCCGTCCCCCCGCCCTGCGAGGGGTTTATGGATTCAGGCACGAAAAGGGGCCTCCTTGAGCCGCAGCCGTCGGGCGTGAATGGCGACTCAAACCATCCGGATAATCCCCGGTTTCGGTAACCGGGACTTGGCTGCTATAACGCGAAGCGCGCCACCGGCAGGGCGTGTCGGGCCACGCACCACAAGCCGATCCGCACGGCACAACGGGATCAGGAAGTGAGGGTCAAGTCATCCTGGGTCAGGGTCTGTTGCATCGTCTGCAATAGCCGCTCATGGGCGATCTTCGCGTAGTGCTTGGTCTTCTCGACGCCGATGAAGTCGCGTCCCTCCAGCAGGGCCGCGACGCCCGTCGAGCCCGAGCCGCAGGTGAAGTCGAGCACCGTCCCGCCCGGCGGTGAGATCTGCACCAGCTCCCGCATGACGGAGACCGGCTTCTGCGTGATGTGCTGCCTGCTCTTGCCCGACGGCTGCGAGGCGCTGTAGAGGCCGGGCAGGTAGACGGGATTGCGGGCGGCGTCGATCGGCCCGTTGGACGCCCAGATGATGAACTCGCAGTTCTGGGTGAAGCGCCCCTTCTGGGGGCGTGCCTGGGGTTTGTGCCAGGCAAGCACGCCCCTCCAGAGCCAGCCGGCGGCCTGGATGGCATCCGTGGTGATCGGCAGCTGCCGCCAGTCGGTGAACAGCAGCGCCGTGCCGCCGACCTTCGTGAGCCGGTGTGCCTCGGTCATGACCTGGGTCAGCCAGAAGCCGTAGGAGCGCTGGTCCATGTTCTCGCCGGTGAAGTCCGGCAGCTCGTGCCCGGCATCGGCGGAGGTGTACTTCTGCTTCGCGCTGCGGGAGGTGCGCTCCTTGGCCGTCCGCCCGCCGCTGTTGTACGGCGGGTCGGTGATGACGGAGTCGACGCAGTCGTCCGGCAGTTGGGCGAGGACGCCGAGCGCGTCGCCCTGATGCAGGGAAAAAGGCAAAGAGATACCCCAATTCGGGTCGGGTGAGATGCGGGGGAGGTTCTCCAGCCCACCCGGATAACCCGCGGGACCGAATGCGGGCAGGAAGGCACCGCGGGTCCGCGCAGCGGGAGGGGCGAGGGGAGGAGTCAAAACTGTAGGGCACGATCCCCGGTTGAGCGCTATCACCGCCGAGGACCCCGAAACCAAGCCTTGGTTACCAACGATTTCGGCAACCGGGGATCCGCCCTTACTGTTTTGGAACTGCCCGGCCGATACAGCCGATGGCGCATCCCCGCCCCCGCCCTCGTGGAGGTATCCGCATGTCCTGGCACACCTGACCCGACACCCCTGTGCCGGTGCGAGCGGCAACTCGCGCACGTGCACCCGGGCCCCGATTTACCCACCACCCGGCCGTCGCGCCCTTTCC
The DNA here is from genome assembly GCF_057961495.1 of Streptomyces sp. P5F9. Taxonomy (NCBI): domain Bacteria; kingdom Bacillati; phylum Actinomycetota; class Actinomycetes; order Kitasatosporales; family Streptomycetaceae; genus Streptomyces; species Streptomyces sp. P5F9. Next base: position 1,904 of record NZ_JBXVPZ010000130.1, read on the forward strand.
TCAACGACGCACGCGCCGCCGGGACTTCACCAAGGACCTCGTGATGTCATCGCTCTGCCCACCCCTGCCCGCATTCCGGCCTCCGGGCCGTGACCGCCTGCCGGGAGGCATCCCCGGTTGAGGGGCCTGGCCGCCGGCATCGGCGTCTTCGTCCTCTCCCCTTTCCTCCTCGCCGGCACGGCCATGCTCATGGCCACCAGCAGCGAGGCCGCCCAGAGCGTCTCGTCCTCCCTCGCATGCGCGGGCGACGTCGACACCGACACGGTCGTCGAGCAGGTCACCGAGATCCTCAACGGCGCGGACACCAAGGACATCCACGTCGAGGGCCTGTCCCTGCCCGAGGAACAGATCCCCAACGCCCGCACGATCGTGGCGACCGGGATCGGCCTGAGCGTGCCGAAGAGGGGGCAGATCATCGCGCTCGCCACCGCGATGCAGGAATCGCGGTTGCGCAACCTGAACTCCGGCGACCGCGACAGCCTCGGTCTCTTCCAGCAACGCCCCAGCCAGGGTTGGGGCACCGCCACTCAGATCCGCGATCCTGTCTACGCCGCCACCCAGTTCTACAAGCATCTGCTCGCGGTGGACGGGTGGCAGCAGCTGACCGTCGCCCAGGCCGCGCAGCAGGTCCAGCGCTCGGCATACCCCGCCGCCTACGCCGAATGGGAGGACCTGGCGACCGCCCTGCAGAAGGCGATCGCCGCGACGTTCCCCGACGCCAGCCGGGACACCAGTGAGACGGACACCGCCACCGGCACCGAGTCCTGCGCGGCGACGGAGGACGGCTCGGGGTACGGCACCATCCCGGAAGGGTCGGTGCCGAAGGGCTACTCGATCCCCACGAACGCCGATCCGACGGCAGCCAAGGCCATCGTCTGGGCGCTGAAGCAGCTCGGCACGATGTACCAGTGGGGCGGCACCTGCACCGCGCCGCACGGCACCGACCCGATGGGCCGCTGCGACTGCTCCTCGCTCGTCCAGCAGGCGTACAAGCACGCCGGCATCACCCTCACCCGCACCACGTACACGCAGATCAACGAGGGCAAAGCCGTCTCCACAAAGCACCTTCAGCCGGGCGACCTCATCTTCGCCCGCGGCAGCGCCGCCCGCCCCGAACACGTCGGCATGTACATCGGCTCGGGACTCGCGATCGAGGCACCCCGAACGGGAAAACCAGTCCGGATCACGCCCCTCGCCGACTGGCACATCCTGGCCGCGCGCCGCGTCATCTGACCCCGTCGGGGTGCGTGTAGGTTCCGGCTCAATTTGTCACCGTCCGGACGATCTGTCATCGACCTGTCATCAGGACCAGGAAAACCCCAGGTCAACCGTCCAGCTGAGGAATCCGACAGATCGGCTGGACGAATCCGCTGACAAACCGTCTGGACGGCCGCCCAAAGCCGCAGGTCAGCGCGACACCGGACGACAAGTCAAATCGGAACCTACAGTGCGGCAGCCACGCGCACCGGCCCTGCCCGGGACACCCCCGGCATCTTCCGCGCTCTCGGCGCCGCTGCCGCGCAGAACGCGCCACCCCTTCACGAGCGTCGACCGGGGTCGGCCGTTCCTCGCCCGGCGGCCGGCCCTCCATCTCAAGGCAGTTGCCTCACCCCTCCCTCTTTTGTGATTCCCGCGCGCCGGGCTTCGGCGCGCCCAAGGAGTTTCAATGACCGAGTCAAGCCGCCTGCGCGACCGGCGGGGCGGAGGTGAAGACTCTGTTGTCGCGCAGGAGCGCCCACATCACGTCGACACGTCGGCGCGCCAAGGCGATGATCGCCTGGACGTGTTTGAGCCCCTCGCCGCGCTTCTTGAGGTAGAAGTCCCGGTTGGGTCCCTCGCGGATGATGCTCGTCTGCGCCGACAGGTAGAACACCCGGCGCAGACGGCGGCTGTAGCGCTTGGGCCGGTGCAGGTTGCCGGTCCGACGTCCGGAGTCCCGTGGGACGGGCACCAAGCCAGCCGCGGAGGCGAGGTTCCCGGCGTCGGCGAACGACGTGATGTCGCCAGCGGCGACGACGAATTCGGCTCCCAATATCGGCCCCATGCCGGGCACAGACTCGATGATCTCGGCTTGGGGGTGCGTCCGGAATGCTTCGCTGATCTGCTTGTCGAGGCGCTTGATCCGGTCGTCCAACGACAGGATCTGAACCGCCAGGTCGGCGACGATCTGGGCGGCGACATCTTCACCGGGCAGCGAGGTGTGCTGGGCTTCGGCGGCCTCCAGGGCGGTGGCTGCCACAGCGTCCGCGCCCCGCACGCTGCGGCGGGTCAGCCACGTAGTCAGTCGCGCCCGACCACGACGACGGATCGCGGCCGGGGTCTGGCACCCGGTCAGCAGCACCAGCGCGCCCTTTTGCGACGAGTAGGCGAAGGCCCGCTCCAGCGCGGGGAAGATGCCGGTGAGCACGTCTCGCAGCCGGTTGACCCTCCGCACCCGGTCGGCGACCAGATCGGATCGGTGGGCGGTCAGCAGGGCCAGCTCGGCGGCGAGCTGGGCGGGCACCGCGATGGCGGTGAAATCCCTTCGGTGGCGGGCAGTTTCAGCGATGACGTAGGCGTCGCGGGCGTCGGTCTTGGCTTCGCCCCGGTAGGCGCCGGACATGCGGTTGACCGTTCTGCCCGGCACGTAGACGGCCTCCTGGCCGTGGGCCGCGAGCAGAGCCAACAGCAGCGCAGAGACGGTGCCCGAGATGTCCACGGCCCAGCTGACGTCGTCGGCAAGGTCCAGGATCTCGCCGATTGCCGTCAGGATCGCGGCCTCGTCGTTGTCGATCTTCTTCGACCACACCGTTGCGCCGGTCTGGTCGACTACCGCAGCCCAATGATGGCCCTTGCCCGCGTCGATGCCGGCCCACAGCCGGTCGCGCTGCTGGTTCACTCGCCCCTCCTCGTTCCGGACGGCACTCCGTCGACCCGAGGGACACCCCGCCATCAGCTCCGTAAATAGCGACTAATCCGCGATTTTCAATCAGTAGCCAGGGTGCCCAAGAAAGCCGGACGGCCACTCCTTGGGAGCCACTGAAGGCAAGCCCCATTCAGCCACATCCGGCCCTCCCGGGCCGCCCAACAACTTACGGAGCCTCATTGCACCTGCTCGAACCCGTGCAGTATCTGGCCTACGACCCCGGCATCACGCCCTCGGGCGGTGGCCTGCCCGGCCTCGCCGTGCTCAAGAACGTCGTCAACTCGATCAACCTGTTCGCGATCGTCGCCGTGGTCGGCGCGCTCGCCGTCTCCCTCGGCGTGTGGGCGTGGGGCCACCACACCGGCGGCCACCAGGCCGAGGCCAACGGCAAGAAGGGCGCGGTCGTCGCGGCGGGCGCCGCCCTCGGTCTCGGCGCCGCGAACGGGATCGTGGCGTTCTTCTCCGCCCTGGGATCGCAGGTGTCTTAATGATGAAGTCAAGCCCCCTGGACCACAGGCGGACCGCCGGAATACGGCCGTCCATCGCGCAACATCGCCCACAACACCCCGACTCGGCGCCGCGCCAGCGCGAGTACAGCCTGGACATGCGTCTGGCCCTCGGCTCGCTTCCTGAGGTAGTACTCACGCGACAGGCCGGGCCTCATCATCGCCGTCTGCGCGGACAAGTAGAAGATATGCCGCAGCCGCCGGTGATAGCGCTTCGGCCGCTGGAAGTTGCCGGTACGGCGACCCGAGTCGCGTGGCACCGGGGCCAGCCCCGCATGCGACGACAGACGTCCAGCGTCGGCGTACCCGGACAGGTCACCGACGATCGCCACGAACTCCGCACCCAGGATCGGACCCATCCCCGGCATCGACTCGATGACCGCGGCACGCTCGTCCCTGCGGAAGACCTCGCGGATCTCCCGCTCGGTGTCCTTGATCTGCTCGTCGACGCCCAGGAGTTGGCGAGCGATCGCGCCCACCTGCCGTGCTGCTCGGTCCTCGCCGGGCAGCACGGTGGCCTGGGCTCGAGCCGCCTCGATGGCTCGTTCGGCAACGTCGTCGGCCCTGCGGACCTTGCGACGGCCAAGCCACGTGGCGAGCCGCTTGGCGCCGATGCCGCGCAGCGCGGCCGGTGTCTGGTACTCGGTGAGCATCACGACCGCGCCCTTGGAGGCGGAGTAGTCGAAGGCCCGCTCAAGGGCGGGGCAGATGCCCACCAGGGTGTCCCGCATCCGGTTGATGAGCCGCACCCGGTCGGCGACCAGGTCGGCCCGGTGCGCGGTCAGCAGCTGGAGCGTGGCCACCTGCTCGTCCGGCAGGCTGAGCGAGGCGAAGTCCCTGCGCAGCCGCGCGGTGTCAGCGATGACCAGCGCGTCCTTCGCGTCGGTCTTTCCCTCGCCTCGGTAGGCGGCCGACATCCTGTTGACCGTGCGGCCAGGGATGTAGACCACGTTCTGGCCGTGCCCGATGAGCAGGGTCAGGAGCAGCGTCGAAGCCCGGCCGGAGATGTCCACCGCCCACGACACCTCGTCGGCCGCTTCGCACACCGCCGCGATCAGCTGCAGGATCTCGGTCTCGTCGTTGACGACCTTCCGGGACAGCACGACCTGGCCGTCGGTGTCGATCGCCATGGCCCAGTGATGGGCCTTGCCGGCATCGATGCCGACCCATATGCGTGCGCTGCGGTCCGTCACTCGGGGTGCTCCGTTCCTTCGTGCCCATCAATCACGTGGCCCGAGGAACACTCCGCCGACAGGACCCTCAAGAGCGATCGTCGCAGTTCTCAATCACCAGTCGGAGCGTCCCGAAGGACCGGGCGTCCACACCTGCGTAGCCATCAAGGGCATCCACTGATCAGCCATACCCGGTCCTCCCGGACCGGCTCCATTCTGAGGGTCCACTGATGCCGAAACGATTCCCCGCCCTGTCCGGCTACGGTCTCGGCTGGTCGCCCCGGAAGCGCATCACAGCTGTCGCGGCCTGCCTCGCCGTCCTGCTGGCCCTCGCCGCCGCCGTCGCCCTGCTCACCGGCCGCACCACAGCCGGTGCCAGCCGGGCCGCCGCTCCGACCTCCCAGCCGAGCAGCAGCGCTTCCGCGTCCGCCGGCCCGACGGCTACGGCCGGTGCCGGTTCGGTCGCGAAGCCGCCGCCGCTGGCGGACCCGGTCGCCTTCGCCAAGGCCGCCGCGGCAACGCTGTGGTCGTACGACACCCACACCACCAGCCACGATCAGCAGCTCGCCGGGCTGAAGACGTGGCTGACGTCGGAGACGAAGTACGCCGACTGGTCCTCGATCTCCGCGCAGGTGCCGGATCCGGTGCTGTGGTCGCGGATGGCCGACCAGGACCAGTACGCCACCGCCACCGTCACGGAGGCCCACTACCCCTCGGCTTTCAAGGAAGCGCTGGCGGACGATCCGTCGGCGATCACCGAGGCGTACATCTACGCCGTCACCGTCACCGGCAAGCAGCAGATCGCCTGGAAGAACGGCGGGGCCGGAGCCGAGGACCGCTCCATCACCCTCGCCGTGCAGTGCCGCCCCAACGCGAACTGCTCCCTGGTCGCCATCGCCCCAACCGTCGTGCCCTGACACGCCCCACACCTACCTGAGAAAGGAGAGACCCCCCTTTGGGCTTCTGCGACCTTCCCCTCGCGGACAAACTCTGCGCGGTGGGTGACGCCGTGGATTTCGCCTCCGACCCGGGCGCCGCCATCGGCAACTGGATGGCCAAGAGCGCAGGCGAACTCGCCGCAGCCGCCTCTGATTTGGCCGCCGAAGCAGTCGACACCACCACCAAGGTCGACCTCAACGCTGGCTGGTTCCGCGACAACTACGAGATGATCCTGCCGATCGGTCTGGTCGTCCTCGTCGCCACGTTCTGCGCCCAGCTCGTGCGCGCGGCGATCCGCCGCGACGGCCAGGCGCTGGCACAGGCGTTCACCGGCACCACCACGGGCGTGCTGTTCGCGTTCACCGCGATCGCCTTCACCACCGTCGCTATCGAAGTCGTCGACGCCCTGTCCGACGGGCTGTTCAAAGCCGCCAATCTGGACATCGCCACGGCGGTGCGGCGGATCGTCAAGGTGGGCCAGATCGCCTCCTTGTCCGGCCTGGGCTGGCTCGTGACGGTCTTCGTCGGTGTCGGCGCCGCGATCGGCGCCATCCTCTACTGGTGCGTGATGATGGTCCGCAAGGTCGGCATCCTCGTCATGGTCACCCTCGCCGTCTTCGCCGGAGCCGGCGGCGGCTGGGAGGTCGCCCGACGCTGGCGCAAGGGCTGGATCGAAGCCACCGCCACCCTCGTGGTCTCCAAGCTCCTTATGACCGTGATCTTCGTTCTCGGGATCGCCGCAATGGGCAAGACCGAGGCGAAGGACGGTATCGCCGCCCTCGCCGACGTGATGGCCGGCATCGTCATCCTGGCGCTGGTGTTGTTGTGCCCGTATGCCACGTTCAAGTTCGTGCACTGGGCCGCCTCCGAGGGCTCGGACGCCGAGACGCTGCACCGCTCCGGCGGAGCCGGTGCGCAGATGGCCCGTCAACACGCCGAACGCGCCGGGCGCAAGGCCGCCGCCGCGGTCGCCACCGCCGGAACCGGCGGTGCCACGGCCGGAGCAGGCGCCGCTCCCCAGGGCCCGGACGCGGTGCCGGGCGGCTTCCCCGGCGACATCGCCGCCAACCCCACGCCGGGCACCGGCAAGGAAGGCGGCAGCTCAAACGCCCCGTCGTCCGGGGTCGAGGGGAGCAAGAGCGGCCTGGACAAGGCCGTCCAGCCTCCGCCGACCAGCCCCCGTGACGACACAGGTAGTCAGTTCGGCGGTGCACCCGGGCCAGGTGGCGGTTCCGGATCGCCCTCCAACGGCGGCAGCGGCTTCATGTCGCAGCCCGGTGCCACCACCTCGACGCCACCGCCGCAGGGCACCCCGCCCACGCCGGACTCGGCCGGCACCTCCAACGGCACCGGAACACCGCCGCCCCCGCCCACCGGCCTGTGATCTTGCCCGCCTCCGGGGCGGTACGCGCTGCGCATTCCTCGCCGCGTGCCGCCCCGGCCACCGCCCTGCGCACCATCGGAACGACCCTTGTCTGATCTCACCGTCCAACCGCTCACCGTCAAATTCCCCCACCGGTCCAGGCGCGGCATCCTGCTCGGCCTCTCCCTGCCCCAACTCGTGCTCGTGTCCTGCGCGTTGGCGCTCCTGCTGGTCACGGTGGTAACCACCGGGCTGCTCGCCGCTATCGTCCTGACGCCGCTGTGGGCCGCGGTCGCGGCTCTTGTCGCTGTCCGCCGGCACGGCCGTTCGCTGATCGACTGGGCGCCGATCGTCCTGCGCTTCGCGCGGCGGCGGCGTACCGGCCAGAGTCTGTGGCTGACCCGGCCTGCCTCCCGGCCACGCCAGGACGGCGTCCTGCACCTGCCCGGCACCGCCGCCTCGTTGAAGGTGGTCACCCCCGGCGACTCCGCCAACGGCGCCGCCGCGGTTCACGACCCCCACGGCCAGACCCTGACCGCCGTCGCCCGCGTCTCCTCACGCGCCTTCGCGCTCCTCGACCCAGCCGCTCAGAACCACAACGTCAGCAGCTGGGGTCGGGCCCTGGCGGGCATCTCGCGCACCGGACACGTCGCCACCGTCCAGGTCCTGGAACGCACCGTCCCCGACAGCGGCGACACCCTCGCCCGGCACTGGAGCCAGCACGGCCGCCCCGACACCCCGGTCGCCGGACAGGTCTACAGCGAGCTGGTCGCCTCCGCCGGACCTGCCGCCGCCCCGCACGAGGCATACCTGGCGATCTCCCTCGATCTCAAGGCCGCCCGACGGCTCATCAGCCAGGCCGGCGGCGGACTGCCCGGCGCCTTCACCGTGATGGAACAGACCACCTCCGCCATCGCCCAGGCCGCACGCAGCGCCGGCCTGACGGTGACCGGCTGGCTCAGCGCCCGCGAGATCGCCGCCGTCATCCGCACCGCCTACGATCCCAAGGCGCTGTCCGCGCTACAGCAGTGGTCCCCCGCCGGCCGGGCCGAGGCCGACCCGGCTGCTGCCGGGCCCGTGGTCCAGGTCGAGGAGTACGACCGGCTCGCCACCGACTCCGCCCGGCACACGACCTACTGGGTCGAAGACTGGCCCCGCACCGAAACCTCGGCGGGCTTCCTTCACGGCCTGATGTTCACCGCCGGAGTCCGCCGCGCCCTCTCCCTTATCTATGTGCCGCAGGGGCTCGAGTCCGCGATGCGCGACGTGCAGCGCACGAAGGCATCGATCATCGCCGACGCCAGCGAGCGCTCGCGGCGCGGGCAGGTCGACTCCGAGGCCGACTCCGTCGAATACGCCGACGTCAAGGTCCGCGAGCGCCAGTTGATCGCCGGGCACGCCGACGTGGCGCTGACCGGACTGCTCACCGTGTCCGCCGATACCGACGCCCTGCTGGATGCCGCGTGCGCGCAGATCGAGACCGCCGCCGTCACCGCCCAGGTCGACCTGCGGCGCCTGTTCTTCCAACAGCCCGATGCCTTCACGCTCGGCGCCCTCCCGCTCGCCCGGACGGCCCTGTAACCCCCGCCCCGGCACCGGCCGACGTCCTGCCGCCCCGGCAGGAAGGAACTCTCCCCTGTGACCTCTGCTCTTCCCGTCGGCGACGCGCACCCGTACCTGCGGGCCGCCAGCGCCGGTATCCGCCACCACGCCCGCGCCCTCACCCCACACGCCGAGCACACCGCATCACCCTCGGACCGCGTGCACCTCGACGTGCTGCACGCCCATCTGACCGCGCTGCACCATCTGCTCGACCAGCTCGCCGAATCCACCCGGCCGCCGCATCCCGCCGCCGGACGGCACATCGCCACCGCGCGCACCCGGCTGTTCCAGGCCGCCGCCGCGGTGCACGACGCCTTCCATGTCCTGCCCGTCGCAGACAAGACCCCGACGGACACGGAGTGCCACCCCGAGCGGCTGCCCGAGGGGCCACCTGTCCTGACCATCTGCCAGCGCCACCTCGCCGCGGGCCACGTGATCCGCCGCAAGACCACCCCGCGCGACCTCAACACCCCGCTGCACGGCCACACCACCACCTGCAGCCAGTAACCCCGCACCACCGAAAGGCCCTGAATGCGCACCCTGAAGCGCTCCACCTCCGCCGCCGTCGTCCTCGCCGCGCTCGGCGGCACCGCCGCACTGGCCGCCGCCGCCCCGGCGTCCGCCGCCAGCTACCACTGCAAGACCAGCAGCGCCACGGTCGACGACCCGAGCTACAGCGGACCCGACTCCGACAACTGGGACTTCGACGTGACCCTGTGCGCCAAGCGGTCCGGCGGCTACATCTACACCACCGCCACCGTGTACTGGGACGGCCCCTATTCGGCGGCCCAGCACAGCACCTACACCTTCAACAAGGCCAAGTTCCAGCTCCAGACCAAGCACAGCGTCCGCGGCACTGACCCGGTCGTAACGACGGCCGCCTACACCGGCCTGGAGCGCGCGCTCGAACACAGCAGCGCCCACGGCAACGGCTCCTATGCGACCGGCACCCTCAAGTACTGTGCGGGCTCCGGCCGTTACCTCGCCGACGGCTACATCCAGCTGGACTGGAGCGGCGACGGCAAGAGCTACCGCAGCCCGATTCTGTTCACCGCCTCGCCGGTCGTCTGACCCCCGCACCGGGTCCAGACCGCCGTCCCGTGAAAGCCGCCCCGTCATGAGCCACCGGCCCGCGCGCCGCGCCCGGCGCGCCAGCGCCAGCCCCCTGTTCACTCCGCACCACGCCGACCGCACCTCCCGCAAAGCCGCCCGCCGGCAGCTCGCCGAGGCCGCCGCGAAGGCCCGCGCCGAAGCAGCCGCCCCCGCCCACGGTGCCGGCGTGGAGGAACGGGAGATATCGCCGCCCCTCTTCCCGCCAGCCGGGCGGCCCGGCCCCGCGTCCTCCCGCCACAACAGGCTCAAGCTGCCCGCCCACCGCATGACCACCGCCACCGCAAGCGGCGCGTACCCGTTTCTCGCCGAAGGCGGCCTCGGCGCCGAGGGCATCTACATCGGTCGCGACGTCCACGCCGAAGCCTCCTTCTGCTTCGACCCGTTCGCCTTGTACGGCAAGATCGAGGGCTTCACCAACCCCAACGTGCTCCTCGCGGGCGTGATCGGACAGGGCAAGTCGGCCCTGGCCAAGTCCTTCGCGCTGCGGTCGATCGGTTTCGGATACCGGGTCTACGTCCCGTGTGACCCGAAGGGCGAATGGACGCCGGTGGCGCAGGCGCTGGGCGGCACCTCCATCGCGCTCGGGCCGGGCCTGCCCGGAAAGCTCAACCCCTTGGACGCGGCGCCGCGGCCCGACAGCGTCTCGGAGGCCGACTGGGCGGGCGAGATCCGCAAACGGCGCCTGCTGCTGCTCGGCTCGCTGGCCCGCACCGTGCTCGGGCGGGACCTGCTGCCGATGGAGCACACCGGGCTCGACGTCGCCCTGGACGCCGTCGTCACCCGCGCCACCGCCACCGGCCGCACCCCGCTGCTCGGCGACATCGCCGCCACCCTCAACAACCCCGACGAACTCGACGCGGCCGGCGGCATCATGTCCGGACGCCTCGGCGATGCTTCCCGCGACCTCGCCCACGCCATGCGCCGCCTCGTCCACGGCGACCTCGCCGGGATGTTCGACGCCCCGAGCACCGTCACGTTCGACCCCAACTCGCCGATGCTCACCATCGATCTGTCCCGCCTGGGCGGATCCGGCGACGACACCGCCCTCGTCCTCGCCATGACCTGTGCGTCCGCATGGATGGAATCCGCACTTACCGACCCCAACGGCGGCCGGCGCTGGATCGTCTACGACGAGGCATGGCGCCTGATGCGCCACCCCGGCCTCCTGCAGCGCATGCAGTCGCAGTGGAAGCTGAGCCGCGGCCTGGGCATCGCCAACCTGATGGTGATCCACCGCCTGTCCGATCTGCTCACCGCCGGCGACGCCGGATCCCGCGGCCGGGCACTGGCCGAAGGTCTTCTCGCCGACTGTTCCACCCGCATCATCTACCGGCAGGAGACCGACCAACTCCACGCCGCAGCAGCCCTGCTGGGCCTGACCTCGGTGGAGACCGACGCGATCTCCCACCTCAACCGGGGCCGGGGCTTGTGGAAAGTGGCGGGGCGCAGCTTCATCGTGCAGCACCTCCTGCACCCGCACGAGCTGGCGCTGTTCGACACCGACGCCCGCATGCACTGAAACCCCCGCGAGTTCACCGCGGCTGACGGTTCACGAAGGCCGACGTCGCGGCCATCACAGCCACACCCAGCGCCCGCGTGGCGTACAAGGAGACCCTCATCCCAAGCCTCACCGCACCACCGGACCGGCCGGAACCCTCAGCCCTGCATCGGCTGCGCCTGCCCACGAGCCCCTCGGCCACCGGGTTCCTCACCCTCGCCTGCACCTACCTGCTCGCCTTCGAGCTGCTCCAGCAACTCCCGGCCACGACACACGCTCCGACTCCTCTGCCGTACCTGTTCCTTGCCGCCATCGACGGATTCATCGCCTTCGCGCTCTTCAGCGCGGTACGGCTGGAATCCGACGAGTCCGACGCGGGGGTGTACGCATGGGCCATGGCCTTCCTTGCCATCCCCGTGCGTGGTGTCACGGTCCTCACGCTCGGCCATCTGGGAACACGGCGGAGCCAGGGGAGGCTGTGGCAGCTCGATGATGTGGCCGTCACCTGGATGTCCGCCCTGGCACCTTTCATCCTTTTCTTTGCTGTCGTTCTTTATGTTCTGGTCGCCGGGTACGGGGCAGACCTCTACCGGGAGCGGCCCCAGGACGGTGACGCCCGATGACACTTCGGCCGCATCGGCACCCCACCACGTCCCTGGCAGTCGCCATCGCCGCAGTGGGCTGCACCGTCTACGCCGCCGACACCAACTGGCGTTTCGCCGGCCACTATCTCTCCATGACCGGCGCAGCGGAGCGAATCGTCTTCGTCGTGGCGGTAGCCCTCGCGTTGGTGGCCGGCGCCCTGACGGCTTCCCCTGCACGGGGCAGCAGCCGGCTGAGTCAAGGACTGCCGCAGTTCCTGGTCTGGGCGATCGCAGGAGTGCAGGTCGTCGCGGCGTACGCGGAGTCAGGTCTGGTGGCCGGCACCGTACGTGCCGTCATCGGTCCGGTCTTGGCCTCTCCGATGTGGCACTTCGTGTTTTACAGCGACCCATGCCATTGCCCTCTGGGGGCAGACCGGCACATGCGTCTCCCGCAGGTCGAGCGATCGCACGCCGGACGCCACCACGCCGGCCGCCGCCTCATCGAACCCCGCGATGACACCCGCATGCACCGGTGAGCCGATGACTCACCCGACCACAGACCGCCTCCCCCAGACGCCTCCGTACGTCCATATCGTGTGGGACTGGAACGGCACCCTCAAGGACGACGTCGGCGACCTCCTCGACGCGGTCAACCACACCCTCACGGGACTGCGGGCGGCGCCCATCGACCTCGCCACCTACCAGGCCACGCACACCGTCCCCATCCGCACTTTCTACGACCGGCTTCTGAACCGCCCGCTGACCGACGGCGAATGGGCCCAGGCTCAGGCCGACTTCGCGGTGTTCCTGCGCTCACGGCCGCCCCGCCTCCGCCCGGAAGCCGAACAACTCCTGTGCCAGGCAACGGTGTTGGGGCACAGTCAGTCGCTCCTGTCGCTGTATCCGCACAACGTGCTCGTCGAGGAGACCGACCGGCTGGCCATCACCGGCCATTTCAGCCGCATCGACGGCCGACGCGGTCGTGACGGGACCAAGGCAGGTGTTCTTGCCGATCACCTCGCCGCCCTTCCGGACGCTCTGCGATCCCGGCCGGTCCTCGTCATCGGGGACAGCGTGGACGACGCGCGTGCCGCACACGCGGTCGGCGCCCGGGCCGTCCTGCACTCCGGCGGCCTCGACTCCGCCCGCACCCTGCGCCGCGCCGGACTGACCTTCACCCCCACCCTGGAAGCCGCCCTCGCCCTCGGTCTCCGCCAGTGCACGAGCCCGCCCCGCCGCCGGCACACGCCCCTCGCGGACCCGGCCTCGATGCCCGGTTCCACACCGCGCCGCTCCCACTGACCTGGAGTTCCCCTGCAACACCCCGCTTTCGAGCTGTACGACAACGCCGGTCGTACCTCCGAGCAGATCCGCGCCTTCCACGCCCGATCCGCCACCAGGGGCGACCTGTACCGCTGGGCCGATCGCGACGCGGCAGCCTTCCGCGCGCACCACGCGCTGCCGGCCGAGCCCTTTCCCGCCCCGGACCTGAGCCATTTCCGCCGGGCGCTGGACGCGGCCGACACGCCGGCCGAGTTCAGTACCGTCCTCAACACCCTGCTGGACGCGGTCGCCCCGTTCCTCAACGAGGTCATCGAGCAGCTGGCCGCCGCCGCCAAGTGGAAGGCCAAAAACCGCGGAGCCGAACCCGAGTCACCGTCTTGGTTGCTGCGTGGCGCCGCCAGCCGCATCGCCTCCGCATGGCGACCGAAGCCGAGCTTCAGATCCTGCGCGCGCACTACGACCCGCCCCCGGACCGCGACGCGCTCGCGCAGCAGGTCCGCACCACTCCCGGCACGCCTCCGCCCCCGCCCGGACCTCAGCCAGGAGACAGCGGCCCACGGCGCTGACCACGCGACGCACCAACCACCCGCCGCCACACCTCAGGAACCATGCCAGCCCTTCCCACCAACCTGTCCGCCTTCGCCACCGCCCTCGCCGACCGCCTGCCCGGCACATGGGCCACCAGCCACGCACACATCGACAACCACGACCCCTCCTGCCTCACGAACCGTGTCTGGGACAACGGCCATGTCCTGTGGGCAACAGGGTTTGATCGCACGGTCGAAGTCGTCCTTCTCAACGGTCAAGACAGCCAGCAGCTGGTGGTCTTCGAACGGCCCGTGGGACGCGGCAACGAGTTCCTCGTCGCCCCGATGGAACCCACCGGTTTCAAGATCCACCAGGTCTCAGGTGTGGATGAGCCCAACGGCATCGTCGTGCCCGGCGATCCACTGCGTGCCGCCGCCGACGTCACCCGCCGCGTCCTGCCCCGCTACCAGGCGGCCCTGGAAGCGGTACGCCACAACGCGGACATCCAGCCCGAGCCACCCCACCGCAAACCCGCACCCGAACCTGCCCAGAACCTCACGCTGATCTGGTACCCGGACGGTGTGGTGGGCGCACCGTACAAGTCGGTGCCCGAGGACGCCTACGACGTGCTCTACATCTGTAATTTCCAGTACCGCCCGCACGAGGCGGCGTTCGCCCTGCCGGCCTCCTACAGCCGCGCCGAGCGGGCCCTGTTCCTCCACGCCGTGGTGCGGTTGCTCACGGCCCAGGGCATCGGCGTGAATTTCCGCCACGCCACCCCAGCCACCCCCACCGTGACCCCGGCCTGTTGGGCGACGCTGAAAATGCCGACGGTCGCGGCGCTGACGGTGCCGATGAGTGGAAACGGGGTCGCCCCGCCGAGGGGGTCTCAGCGGGGCGGTCGTCGGTGAGGTGCCGTGTGGGTCGGTGAGGTGCCGGATGGTTCAGTCGAGGACTTCGGTGACGGCGGACTGGGCGGCTTTCTCGTCGACGAGGGACTTGCCTGCGGCGAACGTGGCGACGAGGGCTTGGAGGCAGAGGTTGTTGACGGCGCGGGGGAAGCCGCGCGAGGTGGTGTGGATGAGAGTGACGGCGTCGTCGGTGAACAGCTGGTCGCTGCGGCCGGCGAGGCCGAGGTGGTGCTTGATGTAGCTGCCTGTCTCGCTCGCGGTCATGCCCGGCATTGTGTAGCGCAGGGCGGTCCGCTGTTCGAGGGCGGCCAGGACGGCGAGTTTCATCGTTCTGCGCAGGGTGGGCTGGCCGACCAGCAGGCAGGACAGCGGTGAGTCCTGGTCCATGGCGGTGTTGGTCAGCATCCGGATGGCTTCGAGCTGTTCGTAGGACAGCAGGTGGGCTTCGTCCAGGACCAGGACGGGGGTGCGGCCGCGTTCTTCGCGTTCGGCGGCCAGTGCCAGGCCGGTCTGGGCGGTGAGGCGGGAGCCGAGGTGGGAGGGCTGCTGGCCGAAGGCGGTGACGATGGCTTCGTGGATGCCGCGGACTCCGATCATGGGGTTGGGCAGGTAGATCACGGTGTGTTTCGACGGGTCGATGCCGTGCAGGACGGTGCGGACGGAGACGGTCTTGCCGGCGCCGACCTCGCCGGTGACGACGCCGATGGAGCGCTCGGAGATGCACCAGGTGATGCGGGCGACGGCTTCGTTGTGGGACGCGTGGCGGTGCAGCATGCCGGGGGCGAGGTCGCGGCCGAAGGGCATGCGGCTGAATCCGTAGTGGGCCTGGAGCTTCTCAATCACGCTGGTCCTCCGTGCAGTTGGCGGTGGGGGTCATGCGCCGGGCAGGTCGGTGAGGTCGACGACCGGGGGCATCGGCTCGCCCAGGGCCGCGTAGTTGACCTTGGCGGCGAGTTCGGCGGTGTGGGCGGTGTCGATCAGGCCGAGGTAGTCGATCCCGGTCGTCGTGCGGGGCTCTTCCGCCGGTGTTTCGGGCCGGGCTTTGGGGTGGGAGTGCCGGCTGACCTGGAAGGGCAGGGCGGTGCCCATGTCCTGCCCCTGGAGGCGGACGCGCAGGAAGGAGAGGTCGAAGGGGTCGAAGACCAACTCGACGCGCTGGCCGACGAGTTGGGGGTCGACCTGGTAGCGGTTGCCGTGCAGGGAGACCAGTGCGGTCTTGGACACGGTGCGGTGTTCGGACCAGCGGAAGGCTTCCGCGAGGTCGGCCGGGTTCGGGACGGCGAGGGGGCGGTCGCCCATCCAGCGGGCCAGCGGGGCGGCGCCGGTCTCGGAGTGCACCCGCCGGTGGTAAATGTTCTCGGTCCAGGCCGTGAACAGGCGGTTCATCTCCAGCAGGCTGTCGATGCGCCGTCCTGGCTCGCCGTCACCGGAGGCGATCTCGACGACGAACTCGCTGTTCACGGTGCGGAAGAACCGTTCGATCTTGCCTCTGCCCTGTGGCCTGCCGGGGGTCGAGTGGACCAGCTTGACGCCGAGTTTCGCGCAGGCCCGCAGCAGCCACGAGTCCACGAACGCGGAGCCGTTGTCGACGTAGATGTAGCGCGGGACGCCCCGGGCGGCCATGGCCGGCCGCAGTGCGGCGGCCAGGCGGACGGTGTCCTCGGCGAAGCCCCAGCGGTGCCCCATGATCGCCCGCGAATGATCGTCGAGGAAGGCGAACAGGTAGGTTTTGCGGCCCTGGACCATGGGTCCGTGCAGAGCGTCGCCGGTCCATAGTTCGTTGGGGCCGTCCGCCTCGAACCGGCCGAACACGGCGGGGGCCAGCGGAGCCTGCAGGGCGGTCAGCCCTTCGCGGACGATCATCCGCTGGATGGTCCGCTCGTCCGGCGCCCAGCCCAGCTTGGCGCCGATGATCCGGCGGATCTGAGCGGCCGAGCGCGACGGATTCTCCTTCTTCAGGGAAGCGGCCAGCTCCATCACCTCCGGTGGAGTCCGGGGCCGGGACTGGCGTGGGGACGGCACCAGGGCGTCGAAGCCGCCCACGCGCCAGTCATGGATCCAGCGGTCCAGCGTCCACCGGGTGATCCGCACCGACCGCCCGTCCGGATCGGTATGCGGAACAGCCGCCAACTCCCGGACCAGGGAGCCGCGTTGGCGACGCGACAGCGTCGGGTCGGCGGCCTCTCTGATCAGCATGTAGCGGAACAGGCCGATCGCCTGAGCCCGCTCAAGCCGTGTCTGGTCTTCCTGCCCCACCTGGCCACCAGCCCTCTCACGCAGCGTGAATACACACGCGTGACGGTGACAGCCTGTGTCGGCGTGGCGTCAGGGGCGGCTCGTGTTGATCGTTTCCACCGGCCAGGAAGGCGCCAGCAGTATCCCGCCGGACACCGCGCAGGCCACCCGCCACGGCGACACCGTGCCGACGTGCGGCCACCTCGATCCGATCGACCACCAGGCCCCGAGCACCGCACTGACCGCGTCCGCGAACACGCTGCGGGCCGGACCCGGTGGAGCCGGGTCAACACCGGCATCGACCAGTAACACCGTGAAGTACCGCCGGACCTGTTCCGCCCTGGAGGTGAACCTGCGCAGCCAGCCGCGAACGGTCTCGACCGGGCGGCCCAGCCTCCCAGCGATCGACCGGGCCCCGGCCCCGGCTGCTTTCGCCGCCAGGGCCGACCCGATCACCTCCGCCAGGTCCGCCCGCCTGACCAGCGCAAACACCGGAAGGAGCACATGCGACATGTCACAGCCCCCACACCTCGACCGCCGAGGACGCACCACCACCGGACCGCCGGAAGCGTCCCGCAGTACACGCGAACGTGCCCACCCCCACGGCCGCAACACGCCCGAGCAATCCGGACAAACCAACTCGCCTCGCACCAGGCGAACTTCGACCCGCGCCGGGTCGACCTCTACCGTGAGCACAGCGCCTCCGCGCGCTACACGGCCCTCCCGGCGCTCGGCCAAGAGATACCGGGAGGGCCTTTCACATGCCCTCTCGTCGGCAAGGTGCCGCCCCAAATCTGCACCTCTTCGTCGGCAGGCACGCTTACCGATCTTGTCGGCGCAAAGCTGCCCAAAGTGCCGCACTCGTAGGCATTTTCAGTGACGTCTAACACCCCGGCCCTCCCGCTCACGCCCGCAGCCGCCTCCGCCGCCCAGCGGCGGTAGCCGTTTGCGTCCGCGCGCCATGGAGTTGTTTCCCTCGGATCTCGATCAGCGGGTGCTGCTGCACAACGTGGCCGACCGGCTCAACACCGTGGCCGACCACCTCCCTCTCCCCTATCAGATCGGCCCCGATCCGGCGCTGAGCGAGATCCTCGACGACGAAGTCCGCAACCTGGGTCGCCTGCTCGGCTACCTGACCGGGCAACACGCCTTGCGCCACCGGGCCGCCGCCAATTACCCCGACCAGGCCACGGCCGCCCACCGCCGCGTCACCCTCACGCTCGCCGAGGCCGCCGAGCCGACCGGTACCGCGCTCGCCGCCCTCAGCGCCTCCGTTCACCACCTCGCGCGCCTCGCCGACCTCACCCACCAGCCTCCCGGCCCCGGCTCTGACCGCGCCCGGGCCATCGCCGCCGCCCACCAGGACCTCACGGACCGTCTCGGCGAGAGCCGCACCCAACTCGCCCACGCCGCACGGCACTTGCGGGCCAGCGCCGACACCCGCACGCCACCAGCAGCGACCGTCCCGGTCCCGCCGACCGCATCAGCCGCTCCATCCCGCACCCGCTGACCCGCACACCCTGGACCATCGGCCCCTTGCCGCGCACCAGCGGCAGCCGTACTCCCGCCACTGTTCACCACCGCCACTGTCTGAACCGTCCCGCCTAGGAACTTCCTTTGCACGTAAGCGAGTTCACCCGAGCGCTCGCCGACCGCCTGCCCGGCTGGCAGCCCGACCCGATGGCCGTCCCCATCGCCACCGATCCGGCCAGCGGCCGGATCTGGGACAGCGGCCCCCTGCCCTACGCCGCGTTCGAAACGGACAGCGTCTCGCGCAGCGTGCTCACCCATCACTTCGGCCTGCAGCTGTACGTCATGCCCCGCCCGCACCGCCGGCACCAGTTCCTGGTGCTGCCGATGCTGCCCGCCAACACCAGCCACGAGCACGTCCAGGGGCTGCGGGCCCCGCGCGGTATCTCCGTGTCCGCCGACCCCGTCCGGGCCGCCGCCTCACTGCACCGTCGGCTGGTCGCCGACTACCGCCTCGCGTCGCCGACCCCGATCCGGCGCAGCAGCCCCGGCCACGTCCAGGTCCACGTCACCCTCGACGACCGGCAGCGTCCCCGGATCCGCAGCGGTCACATCCCCGTTTTCATCGAACTGCTCGCGTACGGCGGTTTCCTCCTCGACCCGGCCACCGGCGAATGCCACCTGCCCGACACCCTCAACGCCGAGGAGACCAGGCGACAGCTGGTCAAGAGCCTGCAGCGCCTGCGGTGTCGTGACTTCCGCATCATCGTGCACTCGGCCGACGGTCCGCGCTCCCACCCGCCGCTGCCGCGCACGTCCCCGCGTCCGGGGCGGCGCCGGTGAGTGCTGCCGACGACGCCGTCGTCCACACCCAGCTCGCCAACTGGCAGCGCCGCATCCAGCAGACCGCCGCCGGCCTGACCCCGCCCCAGACCGGCAGCCTGCAGTCGGCCCTCGCGCCCCAGCTCCATCAGCTCGTCTCGCTGTACAACGTCGCCTCCGGCCTCATAGGCGAGATGCTCCGGTCGGCCGACAGTCCCCTCGCCACCACCGACACAGGACGTACCTACCTCGTCCAACTCGCCACCGCGCTCGGACACGCCAACCAGGCAGCCGCACACCTGAGTACGGCCGTGACCGGTCTCGCCGACATTCACCGCCTCGCGCCCCGCCCCGGCACGGCCGGCACGGCCGAGAGTTCACTGAACGTCATGCTCGGCCACGCCGCCGCCCTGCGCAGCCTCCAGCGCGCGCTCACCGCCATCACCGCACCCGTCGCCGATGCCCCGTCCAGCACCATGCCCGCACCGACGGCCGTGGTGGCCGAGCAGCACCGCCGGGCCGCCGACAGCGGTACCCGGCCCGCACGCCGCCGCCCCTGAACCACTCATCGTCCACACGAGCTTGGAGCACTGCTGGCCACCCGCTCTTTCATCGCCCGTCCCACCGCCACCGGCTACGCCGGGACGTACGTTCACTGGGACGGTTATCCCAGCCATCACCTGCCGCTGCTGCTCGCCGCCCACCAGCACCGGTTCGCCGGCGACACCGAGGCCCTGGCCGCCTACCTCATCGACGACGCGCCGGAAGGCTGGTCCTTCCTCGGCACCGACCTCCTCGACGGCACGCCCGAAGCCCTGCGCGAGCACCTTGCCGCAGGCCGCGACGCGCCCGGCAAGCGCTACCCGGACCGGCCGTCCGAGCCACCGCTGATCTTCACGGAGCGGACGGTGTCCCGCTTGAACTGGGGATACGTCCTGCAGCCGCAGGGCATCGAAGTGATCAGCGCACCCGGCACAGAACGCGGTCCCCTCGTCGCGTGGAGCACCGACCCCCGCGTCCGGCTCCGCGACACCCCCGGCCTGTGGAAGCCCGGCCAGCCGATCCCGGCCACCACACCGCCCCAGACCACCGCGCGGACCGCCGCACCTACCCCCACCACGGCTTGGGCGCCGCGCGCCCGCTCGCACTGACC
>NZ_JBXVPZ010000131.1:0-21913 GCF_057961495.1 Streptomyces sp. P5F9
CCCACCGCATCCCCGCCCGGACCCGGCCACCGAACGCGTCCCCGACCACACCGCGGCCCATCTCTACGACGAGCGCTGGATGTTCCACGGCCCGGCGTTCCAGGGAGTCACCGAACTCACCGCGATCGGCGACCGCCACGTACGCGGCGTGATCACCACACCCCCCGCCCCGGGCGCCCTGCTCGACAACGTCGGCCAGATCCTCGGCTACTGGATCATGGCGACCCGCACCGAACGCACCGTCGTCTTCCCGGTCGGCATGCGCGAGATGCGTTTCTACGGCCCCCATCCGCGCCCCGGCACGGAGGTGGAGTGCCTGGTGCGGATCACCTCGCTGACCGACACCGCGCTCGAAGCGGACGTACAGCTCACGGTCGACGGCGAGGTGTGGGCGGAGCTGACCGGCTGGCAGGACCGGCGCTTCGACAACGACCCGCAGACCAAGCCCGTCGAGCGTTTCCCGGAGCGCAACACCCTCTCCGAGGCCCGACCCGGCGGCCGGACCCTGCTCAACGAGCGCTGGCCCGACCTCGCCTCCCGCGACCTGATCATGCGCAACTCCCTGAGCAGCGCGGAGCGTTCGCAGTACGCCGAGCATCCGCCGCGCGGGCGCCGGCAGTGGCTGCTGGGCCGGATCGCGGTGAAGGACGCGGTACGGCAGTGGCTGTGGAGCCATGGCGAGGGGCCCGTCTTTCCGGCGGAGATCCGGGTCCACAACGACGAGTCGGGCCGCCCGTACGTCACCGGCCTGCACGGCAGGACCCTGCCCCCGCTGGACGTCTCGCTGGCCCACCGCGCCGAGGCGGCGGTCGCGATCGTACGGCCGCATGCCCCTGGTCCGGGCCCCGGGATCGACATCGAGGAGGTCGTGGAACGCCCCGCCACCACCCTCACCACCGCTCTCGGCGAGGAGGAACTGGCGCTCCTGCGTGCCCAGTTGATTGCGACCGGCGAATCCGAGGAGCTGTGGTTCGCCCGCTTCTGGGCGGCGAAGGAGGCGGTCGCCAAGGCGGAGGGCACCGGCTTCCGGGGACGGCCGCGCGACTTCGCCGTCTTCCAAGTGGTCTCCGGATCACGGCTGTTGGTGTCGGGGCGCCTGGAACGCGCCTACACCGTGCACTACGAGCCGGCCGGCAATCCCCCCAGTCTGCCGGACAGGACCTACGTCGTGGCCTGGACGACGGGACCCGCGCACGAAGAGGAGTACGACCGATGACCCCCACCACCGAGGACACCGTCCTCGCCGACCTCACCGGCATGCTCACCACGCTGCTGGAGGACGAGTACGGCGTCGACGACGTCGAGATCACCATGACGACGACCTTCAACCGCGACCTGGAGCTGGAGAGCATCGACCTGGTGACCCTGGCCGGTCTGCTCCAGGAGCACTACGGGACGAAGGTCAACTTCGCCGAGTTCCTGGCCGGGATGGAGTTCGACGAGATCATCGAACTCACCGTCGGCCGGCTCGTGGAGTACGTCGTGCAGAGCCTCAAGGCAGCCGAGGCGGGCTGAGCCATGGTGATGGTCGACACCGGTCAACTCCGGTTGCACGTACAGAGAATGAGCCCGCCCGACGGCCGCCCGGTCACCGCCACGGCGGTGCTCGTGCACGGTCTGCTCACCGACAGCCTGGCCAGCTACTACTTCACCATCGCGCCGCCGTTCGCGCTGGCCGGCATCGACGTCGTCATGTACGACCTGCGCGGGCACGGCCGCAGCGGGCGCCCGGCCACCGGCTACACGCTCGACGACAACATCGACGACCTGGAGGCGCTGCTCGACCGCCTGGAGGTGACCGGCCCGGTCCATCTGGTCGGCAACTCCTATGGCGGGACAGTGGCGTTCGGCTACGCGGCCCGCCACCCGGAGCGGGCCGCCAGCGTCTCCCTCATCGAGTCGGAACCGGCGACCTCGGCCTGGGCACCGAAACTCGGCGGCATCCTGGACCGTGTGCTGCACGAGCTGGCGCACAACGAGGACGACGCGATCGCCTGGATCAGCGCGAACCGCGGCCACAACACCGCCCGCCTCGCGAAGGGCGCCGCCCGCCTGGCCCGGGAGACCTCCCTCTCCCAGGACATCCCGGCCAGCCGGGTGTTGACGGAGGATCAGATCCGCGCGGTCCACTGCCCGGTGCTCGGCGTCTACGGCGGCGACTCGGACCTCGCCCTGCTCGCACCCTGGCTGGAGTCCGCGCTCCCCGACTGCCGGACCGTCGTCGTCCCCGGCCACGAGCACTCGGTACTGGTCGAGGCGGCGGGCACGGTCGGCGGGCACATCCTCTCCCTGATCCAGGAGGCGAGCGCGACCGAGGCGGCCGAGGTGGCGGCGCGGTGAGCCGGTTCCTGTTCGTCGTCCCGCCGCTGGTCGGCCACATCAACCCGGCGGCGGGTGTGGCGGCCGAACTGGCGGCACGGGGACACGAGTTGGCGTGGGCCTGCGCCGACCCCGCTCTCGTACGGCGGCTCGCGGGAGAGTCGGCGCGCGTGTTCCCCTGCGCCGGGCCGGTCCCGGGTGAGGGCGAGGGCGTACGCCCGCCCGACATCCGTGGCCCCGAAGCGCTGAAGTTCCTGTGGGAGGCCTTCCTCGCGCCGCTCGCCGAGCAGATGGCGCCCGGAATCGCGGCCGCCGTCGAGGAGTTCGCGCCCGACGCGGTCGTAGCCGACCAACAGGCCCTGGCCGGCGGCCTGGTGGCGGAACGTCTCGGCGTACCGTGGGCGACCTCGGCGACCACCTCGGCCGAGTTCACGGACGTACTGGCCGGCATGCCCAAAGTCGCCCTCTGGCTGGACGAGTTGCTGGCCGGACTCCGCGCCGGGATCGGCGACCCGACGGGCACCGCCGACCCCCGTTTCTCCCCGCATCTCGTGCTCGCGTTCAGCACTCCGGAACTCGTCGGCCCCGAGGCGCGGCAGGGCGAGCAGATCCGCTGGGTCGGCCCGTCGATCGCGCCCCGCCCGGCGGCGCCGGACTTCCCCTGGGACTGGCTGGACCCGGCCCGGTCCCTGGTCCTGGTCAGCCTCGGCACCGCCAACACCGATGTGGGCGCCCGTTTCCTCGCCGAGTGTGTGACGGCGCTGCGGGCACGAACGGACCGCGTGCAGGCGGTGATCGCGGACCCCGGCAACGCGCTGGGCACGTCCGACGAGCAGGACAAGGACCTGCTGATCCTGCCGTCGATCCCCCAACTCCCGCTGCTGGAGAGGGCGGACGCGGTCGTCTCGCATGCCGGGCACAACACGGTGTGCGAGGCGCTGTGGCACGGCGTCCCCCTCGTCGTGGCGCCCATCCGCGACGACCAGCCGGTGATCGCCGGGCAGGTCACCGGCGCGGGTGCGGGCATCCGCGTCCGCTTCGGCCGGGTCACCGCCCCCAAGCTGGGCGCGGCGATCGACGCCGTACTCCACGAACCCGACCACCGTGCCGCGGCCGGCCGCATCCGTACGGCGTTCCGCGCGGCCGGAGGCACCCGCGCGGCGGCGACCCATCTGGAGCGGCTGGCCACCGGCGCGCCCCTCAAGGAGACCCCGTGAGCAACGAGGACGACCCCAAGCCCCCGAGCCGCAACGACCAGGTGGCAGCCCTACGGCCCACCTACCGGGCCGACTTGGCCGAGGGCCTGGACCGCTTCTTCGAACCCCGGCGCGAGACCTGCCCCTGGTGCGACTCGTCCCGGCTCCGGACCCGGCTGCGCACGAAGGACCTGATCCAGCACAAGCCGGGCACCTTCGTCCTGGACCAGTGCGAGGACTGCCGGCACACGTTCCAGAATCCCCGACTGAGCCCGGCCGGGCTGGAGTTCTACTACCGGGACTTCTACGACGGTCTGGGCGAGAAGCAGTTGGGCAACACGTTCGCGGCCCGTACGAAGATGTACGAGCAGCGCGCACAGTCACTGCTCCCGCACTCGCCAACTCCCAAGAACTGGCTGGACGTCGGTACAGGACACGGTCACTTCTGCGAGTCGGCCCGCACGGTGTATCCCGACACGACCTTCGACGGCCTCGACTTCACGGACGGCGCCGAACTCGCCGAGAGGGCGGGGCGGGTGGAGCGCGGCTACCGGGGCAGCTTCCCCGAACTGGCCCCGGGCCTCTCGGGCCACTACGACGTCGTCAGCATGTTCCACTACCTGGAGCACAGCACCGAGCCCGAGCGTGAACTGGCCGCCGCGCACCAGGCCGTGCGCCCCGGCGGCCACCTCCTGATCGAGGTCCCGGACCCCGACAGCCGCTACTCCCGCCTCCTGGGCCGCTGGTGGCTGCCGTGGCTCCAGCCGCAGCACCTGCACTTCATCCCGGTCGAGAACCTGCGCCGCCGCCTCACCGACCTGGGCTTCACGGTCGTGGCGGAACAGCACGCGGAGCCGCACGACCCGGTCGACCTCCTCGCCGGGACCTGGCTGGCGCTGGACACGGCCGCGCCCCGCGACAACCTGCCGTGGCTGCCGAAGCCACCGACAGGACTGGCCCGTACGGGTCGTGCGGCGGTGCTGATCGCGGGGATTCCGGCGCTGATCCTGGGCACGCTCCTGGACCGGTTCGTGGTGAGGCGGCTGTCGCATCGGCTGGGGGTGTCGAACGCCTATCGGCTGGTAGCGCGGCGGGACTGAGCCATGACGCGGACGGTCAGGACAGACTCTCCAGCGCACGTGCGACCGCGTCCGCCGTGACGCCGTCGACCCGGTTGTCGAAGACCAGCCGCCGCCCGTCCGCCCATTGGCACTCGTTCGCCTCGGCCGTCTTCCAGAACGTGTCCCAGTCGGCGAGCTTGGACAGGTCGCGGCCGCAGCCCCGGGCGCGGACGCGTTCGCGGGCGGTGTCCTTGTCGACCTGCACCTGGACGACGACCAACTCGACGTCGGACGGCCTTTCGTGATGGTATGTCACTTCGGCGAGGTAGTCAGGCTGTTGGAAGTAGCGGCCGAACGGCGCGTCCAGGACGACCGGGCGGCCCACCCGCAGGTTGTCGGCGGCCAGGTCGAGGACGGTCGCGTATTCGAGGTCCATCACCACGGACTGGTAGTACGGGTTGAGGTCCCGCTCGTTCGTGGTCGACCGCATCGCGGAGGAGGGCCCGGCGGTGCTCCGCACGGGCTGAGTACCCGCCCTCCGGTGGCCGAGTACCGGCTGCCCCCCATTGAATGATGCATTCACCGCGTCTAGCATCACTCGGTGATTCCAGCAATTCCCGTCTGACTCCCGCGCGTTGACGGGAGACGTCCTGACGGGGGACGTGACGACGACGAGCGGCCGCGGCCCGGTTCCGGGGGCTCCGGCCGCTCGTCCCACTCCACCTCTACGTCAACTCAGCTCGCGGTACGGCGAATTCGCCCCTCGTACCGCTTCTCCAACGCCAGGTTGCCCTCGAAGCCGCCGGGCACATTGGCCGAGACGTACACCGGCGGGCGCTCCCCCGAGGCGAGCAGTCGGGCCGCCGCTTCCGCGACCGACAGCTGGACGAGCATCGCGCCGGTGAGCGTGGACAGGGCGCAAACGGCGCCGCCCGTGGGGAGTTCGAGGAGGGCGTCGCCGCGCGGGGCCTCGTTGTCGAGGACGACGTCGGCGAGGTCGGCGAGCTTCTTGCCGCTCGGGTGACCGGCCGGGACGGCGCGGGTGTGGGCGAGCGAGGTGATGGCCAGAAGCCGGTGGCCGCGCTCCTTCACGCGCAGGGCCATCTCCACGATCACCTTGTTCACACCGGAGTTGGAGATGATGACGAAGAGGTCCTCGGGGCGGGGCGCGGCGAGGTCGTAGAGGCGTTCGGCGACCCCGGTCCGGCGCTCCAGCAGCGGGTCGTCGAGGACGCTGGGCGGGTCGCCGCCGTAGAGGACGAGGTCGGCGATGCTGAGGCGGTTGGTGGGCACCAACCCCCCGGCGCGGCCCGCGAGTTCGAGGACCATGGCCTGCGAGTGGCCGGTGCCGAAGGCCTGGATGACGCCGTCCGTGCGGACGCAGTCCGCGATCAGTTCGGCGGCGCGGGACACGGTGTCGCGGCTGGACTCGGTGATGTGCTGGAGGACGGCCAGGCTCTCGCGCGCGAAGGTCTCGGCGCTTACGGACTCGGCGGACACGTGATTCTCCCCACCGGTGGATCAAACCACCTGTTCTTTCTAGATCAATGAATCAATAAATCACATGCGGTCCTGGTATTCAATCGATGGCCTCTGGGGTGGCTGATACCTTCTCCACATGCCCCCGACAGACGTCACCACCCTCATCCGCACCGAGCTGCCCCGGCTGGCCGGCTCACTGAGGAAGGTCGGCGAGCTGATCCTGGAGGATCCGGCCGCCGTCACCCACTGCTCGGCCGCCGAGCTGGGCCGCCGCACCGGCACGTCGCAGGCGACGGTGACCCGGTTCTGCCGGGCGGTCGGCCTCGACTCGTACCAGCATCTGCTGATCGAGCTGGCCCAGGAGCGCGGCCGCGGCGAGGTCTCCGACTGGGGTACGGCCGAGATCGGCCCGGACATCTCCCCGGACGACGATCTCGAACGGGTCGTGCAGGTCGTGGGCAGCGCGGACCTCCGCGCGGTGCAGCAGACCATCGACCGGATCGACCTCGACGCGGTGGAGCGCGCGGCCACGGCCGCCGCCCGCGCCCGGCGCATCGACGTCTACGGCACCGGCGGCAGCGGGGCCATCGCCCAGGAGACCGAGACCCGGCTGTTCCGCATCGGCTGCGCGGTGCGCGGCTGGACCGAGGTGCACGCCGCCGCCACCTCCGCCGCGCTGCTCACCCCGGCGGACGTAGCCATCGGCATCTCCCACTCCGGCTCGACCCGCGAGACCATCGAGCCCTTCGAACTCGCCAAGGAGCGCGGCGCCACCACCATCGCCCTCACCTCCGACCCGCGCTCCCCGCTCGCCCGCGCCGCCGACATCCGGCTCATCTCCTCATCCTCGGCGACGAGTTTCCCCACCGGCATCATCGGCGCCCGCCACTCCGTCCTGGTCCTCATCGACTGCCTCTACGTCCGTATCGCGCAGCTCTCCTACCAGCGCGCGAGCGCCTCGCTGGCCCTCACGGACCACATCGCCGGGGAGCACACGGTGAAGTCCCGCCGGGGTCGGTGATCCCAGCCGGGACCCGGCCGTGATCTCGGCCGAGTCTGCATGGATGAACCACCGAAGTTACGCGGAGATGGTTGTTTGAATCATCTTCGCGGTGTCAGGATGGGCGCTCCGCCGAGCCTCTGGTAGGAGACCCATGCGCGTCACCGCTGCCCTGTCGACCGAGCTGTTCGTCGGCACCGCCGAGCATCCACTCCAGGTGGTGGCCGCCGAACTCGCCCATGTCCCCGGCCGGCCGGTCCGCCTCACGGTCGAGGGCCCCGGCCTGCACGGCACCGCGGAGACCGTCGTGGGCGAGGACGGCACCGCGCACGTCGAGATACCGGTGACCACGGACCTCGCGCCCGGCGAGCGGTGCGCGATCGAGGTGACGGCGGCCGACGGCAACCAACTGGCCACGCTCACGGCAGAGTTCACGGCCGCCGAATCGGGCTGGACCATGTTCATGGTCAGCCACTTCCACTACGACCCCGTCTGGTGGAACACCCAGGGGGCCTACACCGAGACCTGGGACGTCGCCGACAACCCCGCCTCCACCGGCCTCCCGGCCCGCACCTTCGACTCCCGCGGCCAGTCCGGCATGACCCTCGTCCGCGCCCACTGCGACCTGGCCCGCCGCGACCCCGCGTACACCTTCGTCCTGGCCGAGGTCGACTACCTCAAGCCGTACTGGGACGCCTTCCCCGAAGAGCGGGCCTTTCTGCGGGAGTTGATCCGCACCGGCCGGGTCGAGATCATGGGCGGCACCTACAACGAGCCCAACACCAACCTCACCGGCGCCGAGGCGACCGTACGCAACGCCCTGTACGGGGACGGCTTCCAGCGCGGCATCCTGGGCGCGTCCCCTGAAACCGCCTGGCAGTTGGACGCGTTCGGGCACGACCCGCAGTTCCCCGGACTCATGGCGGACGCGGGCGTCACCTCCAGTTCGTGGGCGCGCGGTCCGTTCCACCAGTGGGGCCCGACCCTGTCCGTGTTCGGCGAGGAGCCGCGCGACCCCCAACGCATGCAGTTCCCGGCCGAGTTCAGCTGGATAGCCCCCTCCGGGCGCGGACTCCTCACGGCCTACATGGTCAACCACTACGGCGCCGGCTGGGCGATCGACAACGCGCCCACGCTCCCCGAGGCCGAAGCGGCGGCGCTGAAGCTCTTCCGAGGGCTGAAGAAGGTCGCGCTCACCCGCAACGTCCTGCTCCCGGTCGGCGGTGACTACGCGCCCCCGTGCCGTTGGGTGATGGACATCCACCGTGACTGGAACGCCCGTTACGTCTGGCCGCGCTTCGTCAGCGCGATCCCCCGCGACTTCTTCGCCGCCGTCCGCGCCCAGTTGGACGAGGAGGGCCGCAAGGCGTCCCCGCAGACCCGGGACATGAACCCGGTCTACACCGGCAAGGACGTCTCCTACATCGACACCAAGCAGGCCCAGCGGTACGGCGAAACCCTCCTCGCCGACGCCGAGGCCTGGGCGACGCTGGCCTCGCTCGTCGCCCAACACCCTTACCCGGACGCCGCGTTGGACAAGGCCTGGCGGCAGCTCATCTACGGCGCCCACCACGACGCCATCACCGGCTCCGAGTCGGACCAGGTGTACATCGACCTGATGACCGGCTGGCGCGAGCTGTACGACCTGGCCGAGACGGTGCACGCCGACGCGACGGATGCCCTGGCCGCGAAGGTGGCCCAACTGCCGGGCGCGACCGACGACTTGGTCGTGTTCAACGCGGCGACCTGGGAGCGCCGGGATGTGCTGACCGTCGGGGACCCGGGACTCGTGCCTCTCGACGACACCGGGCTTCCCCTGCCCGCCGTACGCGAGGGCGACCAACTCCGTGTCGTCGTACCGGAGGTACCTGGCATGGGCCTCAAGGCCCTCCCGCTCGCCGAGGGTTCGGTACCCGAGTGGACGCCCGGCGAAGGCCTCACCATCCGCAACGAGTTCTACGAGGTGACGGTCGACCCCGCGCGCGGCGGTGGCGTCAGCAGCCTGCGCGAACTGGCCGAGGACGGCCGGGAGTTGCTGCGCGCCGGTGACATCGGCAACGAACTCGTCGTACAGGAGGAGTACGCCCGGCACCCGCGGTTCGGCGAGGGGCCGTGGCATCTCACGCCGACCGGGACCACGGCCGCACGCAGCCGGGATGTCCTCGCCGACATCGATGTCCAGCACTCCCCCGCCGGATCGCAGATCACCGTCACCGCCGACCTCGGACTGTTCCGGTACACCCAGCGGTTGACGCTGTGGGCGGGAGTCCCGCGCCTCGATGTGACGACGGCCATCGACGGGTACGACGGCGCCGACCGGCTGATCCGGGTGCGCTGGCCGTCCGACGTGACCGGTGGCCTGCCCGTGCACGAGGTGGCGGACGCGGTGATCGGGCGCGGGTTCGGATTCGTCGAGGTCGACAGCGAGCAGTTCCCGTGGACGCTCGACAACCCGGCGAACACGTGGTTCGGGCTGGGGTCCACCGCACGGGTCGCGGTGCGTGACGAGTCGGGGCGTCTGCTCGGTCACCGGTCGATCGGTGTCGCCGAACTCGTCTACGCCGACTGGGACGACGCAGGTGAACTCGGTACGCCGCTCGCGGCTGCCCTGGTCCGCGCCGGGGTCACCGCGACCTCGACGATCGCCGGCGGCCCGCGCTATGGCGACCTCGAAGTCGACTCCAATCTCCCCGACTTCCGGATCGCCGTGGGCGCTCCCGAGCGCAACTCCGTGGTCGCGGAGGCCCTCGGCTGGGACCCGGCAGCAGGGCGCGAGGTGCGTCGACAGTTGGCCGAACGGGGCATGGCGACGGTGTGGGTCGCGCCGCGTGCCGGGCTGCGCGAGGAGTGGGTGCCAGGGGCCGACCTCCGCGACCTCGAACGGCTGCCGCTGCTCGTGGTCGCGGGCGCCCGCCCCGAGGACGACGCCAAGGCGGTCGACGCGCTGATCGCCGACCTCGACGACGCGGTGCTCACGGCCACGGCGGCGGGCGGCTGCGAGGCGTTGCCGCCGGGCGACGCGTGGGACGGCCGGAGCTTCGCCGTGCTCAACCGGGGCACGCCCGGCTGTGTCGTCACCTCCTCCGGCGACCTCTACATGTCCCTCATGCGCTCCTGCACCGGCTGGCCCTCCGGCATCTGGGTCGACCCGCCCCGCCGCACGGCACCGGACGGTTCCGCCTTCCAACTCCAGCGCTGGACCCATGAGTTCGAGTACGCGGTGGTCGCGGGCGCGGGTGACTGGCGGGAGGCGCGCTTGCCTCAGGCCGGACATGAGTTCAACCACCCGCTCACAGCTCGCCTGCGGACCTCAGCCTCCGCCTCTGCCCAACAGGGCGTCCTGCCGAGGAAGTCGGCCCTGCTCGCACTGGAACCGGCGGGCGAGGTCGTGCTCGACGCCCTCAAGCCGCTCGGCTCCCCGCTGGCTCGGGGCAGCGCGGTACCGGTAGACCCGGGGCGCGGTGTCGTCGTACGGATGCACGAGGTGAACGGTCGGCCGGTGCGGGCGCGGATACGCGGGCCGCGCGACTGGGCCGAGGGTGCGCGGGCTGACGTACTGGAGGCGCCCGGTGAGGAGTTGACGCCGGAGCGGGACGGCGGGCTCGCCGTCGAGCTGACCGGCTTCGAAGTCGCGACGGTGTTGGCGACTGCCGACGTCGAGACCTCAACTGGTCCCGAAGTAGCGGCAGATGAGCCCGCGCAGCCCGTCCACACCCGCTACTGGCTCCACAACTCCGGCCCCGCGCCCCGGGGGAACATGCCGGTGTCCGTGTACCTCTCCCCCGGCACCCTCACCGTCTCCGGCCCCGTCACCGCGACCGTCCGGGTCGGCTCGGAACTCACCGACGCACCGGTGTCGGGCACGGTGAGAGTCGAGGTCCCGCCCGGCTGGACCGCCGAACCCGCCGAACTGCCGTATGCGTTGGGCCCCGGCGGTTTCACGCTGGCCGAGGTGACCGTGACCCCGCCGCCGGAACCGGAGCCCGGCCGGCACTGGCTCGCCGCTCGGCTGTCGTACGGCGGTCAGACGTACGAGGACACCGTGGCCCTGGATGTGGCGGACGGACAGCACGGGCCAACGCTCGTGTCCCGTCTGGGAGTTGAGCGGGTCACCGTACGAGCGGGCGAGCGGGTCCAGGTTCCGGTGACCGTCCGCAACACCACCCGGGGGCCCATCAGCGGCACCCTCTGGGCCGTCTCCTCGTGGGGTACCTGGGCCGGTGTCGAACCCGGCTGCCAGGGGTTCACGGTGGCCGGGGGCGCGGAGCAGGAGTGCTTCATCGAGGTGGACGGCTCGGCGGTGCCGCCGGGGTCGTACTGGCTGCTCGCGAAGGTCGCCTGGCACGGGTGTGTCGCCTACACGGAGGCCGTCGCGCTGGAGGTGACGCCGTGACGGAGCACGCGGCCGTGGTGCGGGGCGAGATGGTCGCCAAGGGGAGGGTGGACGCACTGCTCCACGGCGGTTGGGCAGCGCCCCAAAGGGGCGCGGGGCTGTATTCATCAGCGGCTCCGCCGCGGGGCGCGACCAGCCACGACGGCGCCGCAGACGACCGACATCATGCTGCGGGCCACCCAGCGGAGCGCCTCGCGCGGGCCGAGCGGCAGCGCCGGCGGTGGGCGACGCAGGTGGTGGTCATCGACGAGCTGGCCCAACGGGCTTGTGCGGAGCGGGGGTTGAAGCCTCCCGCAGAGGTGTCGCCGGACCGGGTGCTCGCCGTCGCCGAGACGGACGTGGCGGATCTGGGCAGTATCGTCGCGGCGGCCCTCGCGCACTCCCCGGCCGCCCGGCTGCTGCTGGCCGAGCTGGAGGGCGAGCAGGAGGTCGCGGAGACGGACGTACGGGACTACTACGACCGGAACCGGGACCGCTTCCTCACCGCGGAGGCGCTGCGGCGCGGTGTCGACCCGTTCGGCGGGGCGACACCGGAGGACTTCCTGTCGTACGGGCAGGCCCGCGCGGGTGTCGCGCGGGAGTTGCGGCGGGCCGCGGGGCGGCGGGCCTTCTTCGGCTGGTTGGACCAGGCCAGGGCCGGGATCGTGTACGCCGTGGGTCATGAGCACCCCGGCGATCCGGCGCACCCGGACCACGAGCACCGGCACTGATCACTCCCGGAACCTAAAAGCAACACGGGAACCCATTGACCTCCGATGAATTCTGGTCCACCTTTTCATCAATCGGAGTCGAAGTTGGTTAATTGAACCAGCTGTTGGCTGATGCTCAGGAGGGCAGCGATGCGCACAGGAAGACTGACCGGATCGATGGTGGGGATCATCGTCCTGACCCTGACGGCCGCCGGCTGCGGGCTGTCCGGCAGCTCGGGCGACAGCGACTCCACGGCGGGCGGCTGCAAGGTCGACAAGGGCAATGTGGGGTCCGGGAAGCTCACCGGCGAGGTGAAGGGCAGCATCACCTTCCAGACCACCAATCTGAAGAAGGACTTCGGGACGTTCTTCAACGGGGTGATCAAGTCCTTCGAGAAGGCGCACCCCGGTACGTCGGTGAAGTGGATCGACGATCCGGGGGACGCGACCTTCGGCCAGCGCACCGTCGCCGACGCCCAGGCCTGCACCCTGCCGGACGTGCTCAACGTCGACTCCCCCACCGCGACCGCCCTCACGAAGGCCGGCTACCTGCTCAACCTGGGCGTCAAGGACCCCGACGCCGCCAAGCCGTTCGTCCCGGCGTTCTGGAAGTCCAGCACCATGAAGGACTCCTCGGGCGCCACAGTGCACAGCGTGCTGCCGTGGTACACCGGCGGCGTCCTCCTGACGTACAACACCGACCTGCTGAAGAAGGCCGGCATCGACCCGGCGAAGCCGCCGACGACCATGTTCGGCCTGTTCGCCGACTACGAGAAGATCGCCAAGAAGGCCGACGGCAAGTACTTCGCGACGATGGCCAACCCGGTCTGGCGCATCCCTGCCGACTGGGACCAGATGAACATCAAGACGCTGTCCGCAGACGGCAAGTCGGCGGTTTTCGCCGATGATCCGAGGACCGCGCAGTGGGTCGCGTGGATGGCGAAGCTGTACAAGGAGGGCGCGATGCCGAAGGACTCCCTGTCCTCCAACAACGACCCCTCCACGCTCTACAGCCAGGGCAAGGTCGCCTACGGTTCGACGAACCCGAGCTTCGTGCGCTTCGTGAAGCAGAACAGCCCGTCGATCTACGCCAAGACCGCCGTCGGTCAGCAGCCGTTCGACGCGCTCGGCCACACCACCGCCGCTCCGCAGTACATAGCGACTGCGGCGACCAGCAAGAACGCCACCACGGCACTGGCGTTCGCGGAGTTCCTCACCAACGCCGAGAACCAGACGGCCTGGTGCAAGGACCCGAACGTCGTGATCTTCCCGACGACCTCGGCCTCGCTGGACGACCCGTTCTTCCAGAAGACCAGCGGTGACGACCCGTTCTCCCAGGCCCGCAAGCTCGTCGCCGAGCAGCTGAAGACGGCCACCGCCTACCAGACCAACATCTCCACGGCCGTGCAGAACGCCATCGTGGGTCAGGTACAGCTGGCGATGCAGGGCAAGAAGAGCCCGGCACAGGCCGTCAAGGACGCCCAGGCGAAGGCCAACGAGCTGCTGAAGCAGGCTGGTTGATGGTGGCGACGCAGACCGCGAAGCCGGTGTCCGTGCCCGGTGCGGAGGCCGTCGCCTCCGCACCGGGCACGTCCCGCATACGTAAGTTCGCCCGGGCCGTCCTCCCCGGCCCCGCCCCCGGCGCCAACGGAGCGGCCCTGTACCGCCGTTGGTGGCTCCCCTGGCTGTGGACCGCGCCCGCGGTCGTCTGCGCGGCGGTGTTCGGGGTGTTCCCGTTCCTCAACACGCTGCTGCTGTCGTTCACGAACGCCAAGCCGCTCGGCGGCGCCGCGGGCTTCGTCGGGCTCTCCAACTACAGCCGGATGCTCGGTGATTCGGACTTCTGGCTGGCGACCCGCAACAGCGTCCTCTACGCGGTGATCGTCGTCCCCCTGATGGTGCTGCTGCCGCTCCTGCTGGCCGTCCTGGTGGAGAAGAACCTGCCCGGCATCGGCTTCTTCCGCTCGGCCTTCTACACGCCGGTGCTGGCCTCCAGCGTGGTCGTCGGCCTGAGCTGGCAGTGGCTGCTCGCGGACGACGGACTGGTCAACACCTGGCTGGAGAAAGCCCACTTGATCCGGTCGGCGATCCCCTTCCTCTCCGACTCGTGGCTGATCCTGCTGTCCGCGATGGGTCTCACCCTGTGGAAGGGCCTCGGCTGGTACATGGTCTTCTACCTGGCCGCGCTGGGGAACGTGCCCAAGGAACTGCACGAGGCCGCCTCCATGGACGGCGCCGGTGCCGCCCGCCGCTTCTGGCACATCACCGTGCCCGGCGTACGGCAGGCGATGATGCTGGTCGGCACCCTCACCGGCATCGGTTCGCTGCGCGTGTTCACCGAGATCTACATGCTCGGCAGCTCCACCGGCGGCCCCGGCGGCGCCGACCGCACGCTGCCCTTCTACATCCGGGACGTCGGCCTGGACCCCATCACCGGAAACGCGGGCTACGGCTCGGCGGTGAGCGTGGCGCTGTTCGTCCTGACCCTGGGCCTGACCCTGCTGGCGCAGCGCCTCACGAAGGAGGACGAGTCATGACGACGACCGCAGTGCGGCCCAAGTCCCGCCGCCTGACGCCCCGTTGGCGTGACTACGGGCGCCCCCGCGAACTCCTCGTCCGCTACCTCCTGTTGCTCCTCGTCCTGGGCCTCACCGTCGGCCCACTGATCTGGCAGCTCCTGGCCTCCCTCAAGGGCACCGGCGAGGACGTCTTCGGCGCGAACGCCACCCTGCTGCCCCACCACCCGACCCTGCACGCCTACCGCGAGGTCTTCAGCCAGGTCCCGGTGGTGACGTACATCAGGAACAGCCTGATCGTCGTACTCCTGTCGGTCGGCAGCCAGTTGCTGTTCTCGACCACCGCCGGCTACATGCTCTCCAAGCCCGCCTGGAAGGGCCGCAGGGCGGTGTGGATCCTGCTCGTCGCCTCCATGATGTTCCCCTTCGAGTCGATCATGGTGTCGCTCTTCCTGAGCATCCGCGACCTCGGCCTGGTCGACAACGTGGTGGGCGTGTGGCTGCCCGGCTTCGTCGGCGCGATCAACGTCCTTTTGATGCGCGGCGCGTTCCTCGCGGTACCGCGCGAGATCGAGGACTCGGGGATGCTGGACGGCGCTAGCGAGTGGCAGCGCTTCCGCTACCTCTACCTCCCGTCCGCGTGGGGCGCGATCATGGTCGTCACCATCAACACCTTCATCAGCGCCTGGGACGACTTCCTCTGGCCCCTGATCGTCCTCCGCTCCGAGGACCACATGACCCTGACGCTGGGCCTCTCGCGGTTGCAGAGTTCGTCGTTCGGCTACGACCAGCGGGTGGTGATGGCCGGTTCGGTGATCTCCGTGATCCCGGTGCTCGTGCTGTTCGTCATCACCCAACGCTGGTTCTACAAGGGCGTTTCGGCGGGAGCCGTCAAACTCTGAGCCGGAATGCTTTGAGCCGTACGACGACGGGCTCGGCGGCAAGCGCGGCCCGAGCGGACTGAGCGACCCGAACCTCCACGGCACCGACCTGCTCCAACTGGTCGGTGCCGAAGGGGATTTCGACCCTACGGCGCTCCCCCGGGGCCAACTCGACGCCCTGGAAGGCATGCAGTTCGAGCGTGCGCGGCCACACCGGGGTGATCAGCCGCCGGATGTACACCTGGACGACCGAACGCCCCCGCCGCTTCCCGGTGTTGGTGACGTCCACCTCGATCACCCTCCCCACGACGCGCGGCGGACCGTACTCGAAGCTCGTGTACGACAGCCCGTGCCCGAAGGAGTAGAGCGGCTCCGCGTCGGCGTCCACGTATCCGCCGTACTCGGTGTCCTTGTGGTTGTAGTAGACGGGGAGTTGGGCCACCGAGCGGGGCACGGAGACGGGCAGACGGCCGGTCGGTTCGACGCGGCCGAGCAGCACCTCGGCGATCGCCTCGCCGCCCCACGGGCCGGGGTACCAGGCGGTGAGCAGGGCGCCGGCATGCTCGGGGACGGCGTGCGGGCGGCCCTGGATCAGGACGACCGCGGTGGGTGTGCCGGTGGCCGTGACCGCGTCCAGGAGGGCGAGTTGGGCTCGGCCGAGGCTCAGGCCCGCGAGGTCGACGCCCTCGCCGCACGTCATCTCTGAAACGGCGTTCCGTGCGGCCCCGTTGGCGTCGAAGTCCGTGTCGGGCGTACGGGCGCTGCTGCCGCCCAGCACCAGCACGGCCAGGTCGGAGGCGGCTGCCGCGGCGACCGCCTCGGGAATGCCGGAGAGGTCGTCGCCGGTGAGGGCGCAGCCGGGGGCGTGGCGGATGTCGGTCCCGGGCAGGGCGAGTTGGCGTAGGCCGTCGAGGACGCTGGTCCCAGTGCCGGGGCGTTGGGGGGCGGTGTAGTCGCCCAACTGGTGGGCGGTGGTGGCCGATTGGGGCCCGATGACCGCGATACGGGAGGCGGTCGCCGGGATGGGCAGGACTCCGCCGTCGTTGTGGAGGAGGGTGACGGCGGCTCGGGCGAGGGCGGTGCTCAGCTCCCGGCCTCGCTGCGGAGACGGCAACTCGGTTGTGCTGTAGGGCTGTTCGAAGAGGCCAAGGCGGAACTTGAGGCTGAGCACGCGCGCCACGGCCGCGTCGAGGGTCACTTCGCTCACCAGCCCCCGCTCGACCGCCTCCTCCAGATGCGTGAAGCCCTCGTCCCACAGGCTCAGGTCGACACCGGCGTTGAGCGCGAGGGCGCCTGCCGAGACCTTGTCGCCGGTGATACGGGCCAGGCGGTCCACGGCGAGGCCGTCGGCCATGACCAGGCCCTCGAAACCCCAGTCCTCGCGCAGGAGTTGAGTCAACAGGGCGCGGTTGCCGGAGCAGGGCAGGCCGTCGACCTCGTTGTACGCCGACATGAGGGCGGCGGCACCTGCGCGGACTCCGGCGCGGGCCGCGGGAAGGTGGATCTCGTGGAGTTCACGGAGACCGAGTTCGGACTCGGCGGAGTTGCGGCCGCCGACCGTGGCGCCCTGTCCGGCGAAGTGCTTGAGGACGACGGGGGCTTTGTCGGGAGCGAAGCGGGCGCCTGTGACGGGGACTTGACCGGGAGCGGACCCCGCTGTCATGTCGCCCTGCATGCCCCTCACGAGCGCCTCGGTGAGGCGGGCCGCGAGGTGCGGGTCCTCGCCGAAGCACTCCTCCGTGCGGCCCCAGCGCGGGTCGCGGGCGATGTCCAGGGCGGAGACGAGGGCCATGTGGCCGCCACGGGCGCGGAGTTCGGCGGCGGCGTGGGCGGCGGCCCGCTCGTACAGGTCGGGGTCCCAGGTGGCGCCGACGGCCAGGTTGACCGGGAGGACCGTGCCGTCCAGGGCCATGTGGCCGTGCGGCACCTCCTCGACGAACAGGGCGGGGATGCCCAGCCGGCTGCTCGCGATGACATGGCGTTGCACCGACTCGGCGAGGGCGGCGCTGTCCTGGGCGCCGGGGCCGTTGGTGTGGTCGACGCCGGACCAGGCGTCGGCGCGGAACAGGCCGTAGAGCGCGCCGAGTCCGGCGAAGCGGTCGGTCTCGGCGCGGAGGGCGTCGGTGAGTTCGAACCCATCGGGACTGTCGGGAGTGCGGCGGTAGGCATTCCAGCCGTACATCCGCTGGTTGAGCTGGCCGAACTTCTCGCGCAAGGTCATCCGGGCGAGGAGGTCACGAACCCGGGTGTCCACCGGGGCGTTGGGGTCGCGGTAGGCGGGGGTGGTGGTGTCGGTCATCGGGTGTCACCGTCGTACGCGAGTCGGGCCAGGGCGACCGCGCCCCGGCAACCGTCCGGTACCCAGTCGAGGGTGAGGCCGAGGGTGTGGAGGCGGGCGGTGAGGGGGATCGTCAGCGGGCCCTCGGGGCCGAGCAGGCCGCCGGTGGCGACGATCCGTTCACCCGGGCCCGGTTCCAACGCCCTTACCGTGTCGGTCAGTTGGTCTGCCGCCTCGTCGAGGATGCCTTCCGCCACGGCGTCCTTCTCCCCCGCCGCCTCGACCACCAGCGGGGCGAACCGGGCGAGGCGGATGGGGAGTTCGGCCATCACGGCGGGGAGTACGTGCATGCGGTAGGCCTCGCGGTGGGCGCGGGACCAGTCGCCGTCGCCGGGCAGTTCCTCGACCGGCACCCCGAGCGCCCGTCCGACGGACCCGGCCAGCGCGGTCGTAGGGCCGCGTCCGTCCGCCATGCGCAGGGCCGCCCGTACCGCGCTCCGGCCGATCCAGAAGCCGCTGCCGTCGTCACCGAGGAGCCAGCCGTCGCCGTCCACGCTGGTCGTGGTGCGGCGGTCGGTGATGCGCAGGGCGACCGCGCCGGTGCCGGCGACCAGGGCGAGGCCGTCGGCGGGGGTGCCGGGGGCGGAGGCGAAGGCCGCCTCGATGTCGCTGCAGACGCGGATCCGGTCGGTGGGGATGCCGAGGCGCCGTAGCGCGGCGGTGAGGGCGGTGCGGGCGTTGACGTGTCCCGGCTCCTCGGCGGAGGCGGCCGTGGCGCCCGCGAAGCCGCCGGACACGGCGACCACACGGGCGCGTGCCCGCTCCGGGACGGCCTGTCCGATCGCCTCGACCAGGTGGTCGGTGAGGCGCGGGACCGGGACAGTCAGGGCGTTGCCGGGTCCGGCCGCGCCCTCGCCGAGAGGGCGGCCGTCCTCGGCGGCGGCGAGGACGACGCGGGTACGGGTGCCGCCGGCGTCGAGGCCGACGACGAGGTCACCGGCGAATTCTTGGTTCAAATCATTGCTCATCACTGACTATGGTGGTTGATACATTCGCGCAGAACAAGAGCCTTCGCGCGGAACAAGAGCCAAAGACAACAGACAGGGCAAGACCGGACCTGGGGAGGATCCCATTCCTACGCTCCGCTTCGGCGTCAACTACACGCCGCGCCGCGGTTGGTTCCACTCCTGGCACGACTTCGACCCGGCGCACGCCCGCGAGGATCTGGCCCAGATAGCCGGGCTCGGCCTGGACCACGTCCGGATCTTCCATCTCTGGCCGCTGCTCCAGCCCAACCGCACGCTGATCCGCCAGACCGCCGTGGACCAGCTGGCGCACCTCGTCGACCTGGCGGGCGAGGCCGGGCTCGACGTCCTCGTGGACGGTGTCCAGGGCCATCTGTCGAGCTTCGACTTCTACCCGGAGTGGACCCGCGGCTGGCACCACCGCAACGTCTTCACCGACCCGGAGACCATCACCGCCCAGGCGGAGCTGATGCGCACGCTGGGCCGCGCCCTCGCCGACCGGCCGAACCTGATCG
Source organism: Streptomyces sp. P5F9 (assembly GCF_057961495.1). NCBI lineage: Bacteria > Bacillati > Actinomycetota > Actinomycetes > Kitasatosporales > Streptomycetaceae > Streptomyces > Streptomyces sp. P5F9. Next base: position 19,356 of record NZ_JBXVPZ010000131.1, read on the forward strand.
GGCTCCAACTCGGCAACGAGCTCAACAACTTGGTGGAGCACAACCCGGTGACGGCCGACGAAGTGGACCACTATCTCGACACACTGATCGCCGCCGCCCGCGAGCATCTGCCGCCGGGCCGCCTCGTCACGCACTCCGCGTACGACGCCGCCTGGTACGGCGACGACCACCCGTTCACCCCGGAGGCCTCGGCCCGCAAGGGCGATCTGACCACCGTCCACCCGTGGGTGTTCTCCGGCGACTGCGCCCGCCGTTACGGGCCGCGCTCCCCGCAGGTGCTCCATCTCGCCGAGTACGGAACGGAGTTGGCCAAGGCGTACGCCACCGACCCGGCCCGCCCGGTCTGGGTCCAGGAGACCGGCGCGCCCGAACCGCACATCCCGGCGGCCGACGCCCCGGAGTTCGCGCGCGCGACCGTGCGCAACGCGGCCGAGTGTGCGGGGCTGTGGGGCGTGACCTGGTGGTGCTCGCACGACGTGGACCGCTCGCTCGCCGACTACCCCGAACTCGAATACACGCTGGGCCTGTTCGACTCCTCGGGCCGCGCCAAGCCGATCGCCGAGGCCTTCGCCGAAGCGATCGCGGAGCCGCACACCGTCCAACTGCGGGACACAGCACTGGTGTTGGACTGCACCCCGGGCAGCCGCTCGGTGTCGGGACCGGGCGGGGCGTACTTCGAGGCGTGGATGCGGTTGCGCACGGAGGGCGTCCGCCCTGCGGTGGTGCTCGCCGAACGGGCGGAGGACGAACGGTACTTGGCGGCACGGGGCATCAGGGAAGTCGTACGGCCGACGTGACGGTCAGGCGCCCGCGAGTACCTCCGCGACCGCCCGCAGGTTGACCCGCCCCCGCCCGTAGGAGCAGAGAGCGCCGCCCTCCGAAAGTCCGGTGTCGACCAGTACGGCGTCGGGCCGCCGGGCCGCGAGCGTGTCGCGCAGCCGGGCCTGCCAGGGGTGCAGGCCGGCGTCGGAGGTGGCGACGACCAGCGGTGCGCCCGCCCGGACGATCCCGTCGACGAGGGCGTCGAGGTCGGCCGGTTCCGTGTTGAGCACCGTACCCGTGGCCGTGGGATCGATCGCGCGGAGTTCGGTGAGGAGGTCCTCGCCGCCCCAGTTCAGGGCGGGGTGCGGGGCCGGGAACAGGTCGACGACGTGGGCGCCACGCACCGGCGGGGGCAGGGTCCGGGTGCGTACGGCGCGGCGGGCCGTCTCCAGGCCGGCGTCCGCGTCCCAGGCGGGGACGGTCCGGCGCGGGGTCGCGTACCGCTCGGCGAGCCGCCGGACCCGCCCGGCCGCCTCCCACACCCGCTCCTCGGGCAGCACGCGCGAGTGCAGTGCGTCGAGCACGGCGTCCCGGCAGGCCAGGGTGACGTCCAAGTCCGGTACGGCGACGATGACTTGGTCCGCTCCGGCGGCGAGGGCGATCCGGGCCCCGGCGGCCTCGCCGTACGCGTCGGCTATCGCCTTCATCTCCAGGGCGTCGCTGACGAGGACGCCGTCGAAGCCGAGTTCGAGGCGGAGCAGATCGCCGAGGATGCGGCGGCTGAGGGTGGCGGGGCGGTTGGCGTCCAGGGCCGGGAAGACGACGTGAGCGCTCATCAGCATCGGCACGCCGGCGTCGATGGCGGCGCGGAACGGCGCGAGGTCGACGAGGAGTTCGTCGTACGGGCGGGGGTCTGTGGCGACACCGTGATGGCTGTCGGTGATTGTGCCGCCGTGGCCCGGGAAATGCTTGGCACAGGAAGCGATGCCGCGTACGTCGGTGGCGGTGATCCAGGCGCGCAGATGGCGGGCGGCCAGGACGGGATCGGCACCGAAGGAGCGGGTGCGCACGATCGGGTTGCGCGGTTGGTGCTGAAGGTCGGCGACGGGTGCGTACGAGGCGGTGATGCCCAGTGTGGCGAGGTGACCTGCGAGCGCGTCGGCGCAACGGGCTGTCAGGGCCGGGTCGTCGACGACTCCGAGGGCATAGGAGCCGGGAACGTCCGGGGCGCCCGCGCTCACCAAGTGGCCGATTCCGCCGCCCTCGTTGTCGATGGCCACGAGCAAGTCGGGGCGGATGGAGCGGAGTTGGTCGGTGAGCCGGCGCACCTGCTCGGCGTCGCGGACATTGCGGGTGAACAGGATGACCCCGCCGAGGCCGCGGTCGATCAGCCGCTTGAGCGCGTCCGGCACGGTCGTCGCGCCGTCGAACCCGGCGACCAGACAGCGGTGGGCCGCCTCGTCGAGGTCGGCGGGCAGGGCGGTGACGGCGGCGGACGTACGCTCGGCGTGGGTCATACTGGAATTCAAATGGCTCGCTCAACCTAAAGTCAACAAACCGATGGATTGTTGATTCAGGCAATGACTGGGGTGGTGGCGTGGGTGGTGGAGTGGGCGGTGTCACGGATGATGCCGATGATGCGCCCGGTGCGTTCACCCGGGCCCTTCAAGCCATTCACGCCGTCCGCGTCGCCCAGCCGCCCGCGCCCCTTCCGCTTACGGACACCACGACGTCATACCGGACGGGAACGTTTCGCCACGTGTCCCTGCTTCCGCTCGAAGAGATCCCCGGGCCGC
>NZ_JBXVPZ010000132.1:0-21805 GCF_057961495.1 Streptomyces sp. P5F9
CAGCGGATGCACGCCCCGGGCAGACACCCGCGCGTTCACGAACCTTGACCGGCTACACCACTTCGCGGGACACCATCCCTGATGGCGAAGGATGGTCACGGGCCGGCTTCGGCGCGAGCGGCGTTGCGGACGCGTCCGGAGTCGTTGGTTCCCGCGCGTGCGGGTCTGGAGCGGATCCTGTCGATGCGCGACGGGCTCGGCCTGCTGCCGCAGCCCGTACCGGGCGCCAGGGATCTGTACGCCGACGGGCCTCTTGTCGCGGAGTTGCGGCCGTGACATCGGCCCGCACTGCCCACCCCCGACGTCCGCTGTCCCGCACAGCACACGAGCGCGCGCAGATGGAAAGGCCGGGCGGTGACGCGGGTTTCGTCACAGAGTTCTACGGACTCAGCACCCACCACTCACGTGCGCGATCGGTGCGCCGCTCGCGCCGGGGCGGACTCCGGGCCGACGGGAGCGCACAGCCGGAGCGGCCGGAAGGTCCGGCACGGGCCGGCGGAGTACCCAAGTAAGAGCGGTACTTCCAACAAGTACCAGAGAGAATCAGGGGAAATTTGGTGTCCCAAGACTGCGAAGTCCTGGTCGTCGGCGGTGGCCCCATCGGGGTGAAGATGCTGGCCGAGTTGGGCCATGCCGGCGTGCAGGCCGTGGGTATCGAGATGTGGCCCGAAATGTGGAAGCAGGCCCGGGCCGTGCACTTCGATGCCGAGGCGATGCGCTCCTTCCAACTCATCGGCCTTGCGTCTCAGGTGTCCGCTGTGACAAGTCCGATGCGCCATTACCGGATGGAGAACGAAGCCGGGGAGACCCTCTTGTCCTTCGTGACCGGACAGTGGGGTTCGCAGGCGTGGCATGGCGAGAACCTGTTCCATCAGCCGGAGATCGACGCGCTGTTGCGCGCCGAGGTCGACCGGCTCCCGGGTGATCATCACCCACGCCCACCCGGACCACTTCCACGGCGCCGCCCGCTTCGGTGTGCCCGTGCACGCGCTGGCCGCGGTACGCGACCAGATCGCGGCCCAGGGCGACAGCCAGGACCCGACGGGGGCGGTGATCCCGGTCGCCGACGTGACGCCGACGGTGGAGATCACGCCGGGCACGCAGGTCATCGACGGCGTCCCGTTCATCTTCGAGGCCCACCACGGCGGCGAGGCCACGGACGAGCTAGTGATCAAGCTTCCCGAGCAGGGCGTGCTGGTCGCCCAGGACCTCGTCTACCACGCCACCCACCTGTTCCTCGGCAACAACGACATCCCCGGCTGGACCAAGGCCGTCGAACAGCTTGCCGCCGACCACGCCTACGACACCGTCCTGGCCGGCCACGGCCTGCCCGCCGGCCCCGAGGTCTTCGACCAGCTACGCCGCTACCTCGCCGACGCCGACGAGCTGCTCGACGCCGACGGCGAGGCGTACAAGCAGGCCATCACGGCGCGCTACCCGGACTTCGGTGGCCCGTTCCTGATCAACATCGGCAACCAGTACCTCTTCGGCACCGACAACGCCTGACCACCGCCCCACCCTCTTAGTGAATCGGACCCCATCATGAGCAGGATCATCGTGTTCGGCGCCGCCGGAAAGTCCGGCTCCCGCGTCGTCACCGAGGCCGCCGCCCGCGGCCACCAGGTCACCGCCGTCGCCCGCGACCTCGACGCGCTGACCGCCCTCCCCGACGGTGTGCGGCCCGCCGCAGGCGACGTCACCGGCCCCGAGTCCGTCGCCGCCTTCGCCAAGGACGCCGACGCGATCGTGCTGACGGTCGGCGGCCCGGACGCCGCCCTCTACACGGACGCCGTCGCGTCCGCCGCATCGGCCGTCCGCGCCCTGGGACCGGTCGGCCCCCGCATCATCCACATGGGCGGCGGCGCGAGCCTGCTCAACGAGGACGGCGTGCGCTTCTTCGACGCCCCCGGCTTCCCCGAGGTGTTCAAGCCCTACGCCATCGGGCAGATCAGCGCGCTCGACGCCTACCTCGCCCTCGACGGCGGCGTGACCTGGACCTACCTGTCCCCGCCCCCGGTCCACTTCGCCCCCGGTACGCGCACCGGCCACTACCGCACCGGCCTCGACCACCCCGTCGTCGGCGACGACGGCCAGGCCCGCATCTCCTACGAGGACTACGCGAGCGCCCTCGTCGACGAGATCGAAAACCCCCGCCACCTCAACCGACGCTTCACTGTCGGCTACTGACCCAGCCACGACGGCCTCCGGCGGCAAACCGCAAGGCGCGCTGCCGGAGGTCGGTCCCGTCGTTCTCAGAGGCCAATCAATGGCCGGCGCGGGAAGCAGTTCGACCGGACCGCTGGGCGGCGGCATCCGCCGGGGTACGGAGCCGAGGAAAAGTGACAGCCGTTTCTAGGTCGAGCCGCTTGTCCATGTCCAGGCGGAAGGTGCCGTACGGGTTGACGTTGGACCAGAACAGCGCGGTCAGGCCGCGCCGGTCCTCGTCGCTGAGCTTCTTCGCCCAGGCCGGTTCGGCCAGGAGCTGCTGTACCAGCAGGGTGTTGACGAGGTAGACGAGCGCGGACTGGAGCAGGTGCAGGGCGAGCATCGACGTATCGGCGTGCCGCTTGCCCGGGCGGGTCAGGGCGCCGTCCTTGCCGTAGTGAAGCACAGTGTTCGCGCTGTTCCAGTTTCGAAGACCTGGAGCCCGCCGTGGATCTCGCGGCGCAGGCCGGGGCTGGCGAGGTAGTCGCAGGCGAAGATTGTGCGCACGGCGCGCCCGAGTTCTTCGAGGGCCTGGTAGGTGGGGTGCTTGGGGCCGCCACGGGTGAAGCGGCGCAGGGGGCCTCGCGCTGCCGGTCCTCCAACAGCTCGACCGGACAGACCTCCACGGCCAGCCATTCCGCCAGCGCCTTCTCGTCCGCGACCGTCGACGACCGGAACCCCAGGCCCTCGCGGATCTGCTTGCGGTGGTACTCGGCGGTCCGGCCGACCAACGTGTACTTCGCGAAGTAGGGGGCCGGGACCTTCACCAGATCGGCGACGTACTCCACCGCGGCCGGCGGGACCTCTTCCAGGACATCGGGGAACCGGCCTTCCAGCTCGAAGAACTTCAGCAACAGGCTGAAGCCGAGCCGGGTCGCCCCGCTCTTGTTCGCCACCAGGTCCCAGTCGCCGTCTACCACCGTCCAGTTCGCCAACAGCTCTTCTGGCGACCACTCTTGCCGCACGCCCACCCCTTTGGCCTCGATCACTCGATCAGACCGACGACGGCGCCCAGGACAGGGAAACGGGGCCCGTCCAGCTACCCGCGACCTACTTTGCGGCTGGTGTCTGTGCTTGGACACCATGGCCTGAACAACTCGGCGAACCGCGCGTCCTCGGCGGGCGAGCGCCTGCCGGGGTCTTGGCGGATCAGTGCGTGCACCCACGCCGGGTTCTCACATGCCCAGTGCACGTAGCCTCGTGCGGCCTCCGCGAAGCTGCGACTCCGAGTGACCTGGATGGACTCCTTGAGCCGCCGCTCACTCAGTGCCTCGTACAGCCCGCGTTTGCCTCCGAAGTGGTAGGTGATCAGCTGGTGGCTGACACCGGCCGCCTCGGCGATGCGGACGCCCCGGGCCCCGCCGAATCCGTGGGCGCCGAACTCGGCGTCGGCCGCCGCAAGGATGGCGCGTCGGGTACCTGCGGGATCGCGTTGGCGGTCCTGATCCGTGGGGCGCCTCCGGCACTGTCGCTTCCCGGAAGATGCTGCGGGCTTCGCTGAACTCGTCTCCTGCGCTGTCTCAGGGGCGACTCCGTCGGCTGTCTCGTCGGCCGGGCCGAATACCCTGTCCTCCACTCGATTCGCCTCCTCGTAGCTGCCGCGGTCTTCGGAGTGGCCTTGCCGACGCAGCAGTCGCGGACTGCACGCGGATCACGCTTCAGTCGACTTTCGGAGCCCACTCGGCTACTCGGGGGAGCCAGTCCCGCCCGGAATCCGGGAGAGACTGGGCTGGTTGGTGCGCCCCCGATGGGCTCCCTTTCGAATTCCACGCGGGTCGTTGGGGCGGGTACGCCAAGCTGCGCCCGTTTGCGTCGGGTGTCTGCCCGAGGTCTTCCGGCTGGTAGGCGACCCCAGGTCCGCGAGGGGGGTATTCAGCTGAGGCGTTCGAGCACCATGGCCATGCCCTGTCCGCCTCCGACGCACATGGTCTCCACGCCCCACTGCGCGTCGCTCGTACGCAGACCGTTGATCAACGTGGTCATGATGCGAGCGCCGGTCGCACCGAACGGATGCCCCAGCGCGATGGCCCCACCGTGCACGTTGAGCCTTTCCATCGGGATGCGGAGTTCGCGCTGAGAGGCGATGACCTGAACGGCGAACGCCTCGTTCATCTCGAACAGGTCGATGTCCCCGATCGACAGACCGGCGTGCGCGAGGGCCCGCCGTGTGGCCTCGACCGGTCCCAGGCCCATGATCTCCGGCGACAGGCCGGACACACCGGTGGTCACGATCCTAGCCAGGGGAGTGATGCCGAGCTCTCGCGCCCTGACGTCGCTCATGATGACCACGGCGGCGGCTCCGTCGTTCAGCGGGCAGGAGTTTCCTGCGGTGACCGAGCCGCCTGGCCGGAAGGCCGGCTGGAGACCTTCCAGGGCCTCGTACGTCGTGCCGGGGCGCGGGCTGTCGTCGGTCGCGATCACCGTGCCGTCGGGCCTTCGGACAGGGGTGATCTCCCGGGCGTGGAACCCGGACTCGGCGGCCTTGGCGTACAGCAGCTGGCTGCGCAGGGCGTAGTGATCCTGCTCCTGGCGGCCGATCTTGAAAAGACCCGCGACGTTCTCCGCGGTCTGCCCCATCCCGATGTAGACATCGGGCAGCAGGCCGTCGGAGCGAGGATCGGTCCACAGGCCGTTGGTTCGCGCGTCCTCCGCGGTGCGGTCCCTGGCCTGCTCGAATGCCGGGTTCAAGACGTCGTCGGCATCCGCTCCGGTGGGTCCGAAGTGCCGGTAGCGGGAGACGCACTCGACACCCGCGCTGACGAAGACGTGGCCTTCTCCTGCCTTGATGGCGTGGAAGGCCATCCGGGCGGTCTGCAAGGAGGACGAGCAGAAACGGTTGACCGTGGTGCCGGGCACTTCGTCCAGCCCCAGCTGTACGGCCACCCGCCGGGCGATGTTGGCACCGTGCTCGCCGCTCGGCTCGGCGCAGCCGAGATGCAGGTCATCGATCTCTGTCGGGTCCAGTCCGGGTAGCTGGTCGAGGGCCGCGCGGACCGCCGTCACCGCGAGGTCGTCGGGGCGGACATCCTTCAGGGAACCCTTGAAAGCGCGCCCGATGGGCGTGCGGGCGGCAGCGACTACGACGGCTTCAGGCATGTCATGCACCTCTCAGGATGGCGAATGGGTGCGTGGGGCGGGGCGCCTCGAAGGCGGCTCTCCATTGAGGAAGATACTGCACGGACCGTTTCGTATGGCGATACCGGCGTCCTCCTTTCGCTGGGTCGAGCAGGCTGGTGTCTGCCGCTGTCAGCGTGTGTCCCTCCGTGTCGCACACACGAAAAGATTACCGGTTGCGATCCTAGACGTTCCGTTTCGATTGACCTACTGTGAGGCCACCTCGTGCAGAGAGGAGCACTCCAATGACGGCGTGCTTTCGACAGGCGGTGTTCGTTCCGCCACCCGTGTGTGTCGTTGCCCACGAGCTGGGTTTCTTCGCCCACGTCGGCCTTGAGGTCGAGACCGTGCTGATCGAGTCGTCGACGGACCAGCGTGACCGGCTCCTGACCGACGACGTCGATGCGGGCGTCACGGCCATCGACAACCTGATCGTGTGGAACTCCGGCGGAGGCGACCTCCGAGTCGTCGCCCAGATCGAGTCGACGACGCCGCTCCGCCTGATCGCGCAGCCCTCGGTGAAGAGGCTGGAGGACCTGCGGGGCGCAACGCTCGGCGTCGATGCGCCGGACAACGGCTTCGCCGTCCTGCTCCGTCATCTCCTCGGTCACCATGGCCTCCCGCCCGGCGCGTACGAGTTCGAGCCGGTGGGCGGAGTGCGCGAGCGCTTCGAGGCCCTGCGTTCACGGTCGATCGACGCGGCGTGGCTGGGGCCGCCGCTGGACGAGTTGGCGCAGCAGGAGGGGTTCGTCTCGCTGCTCGCGGTCGAGGACGAGGTGCCGGACTTCCCTGGGCAGGGTGTCGTGGCCGGCCCCACTACGCGGCAGGCGGGGCAGGAAAAGCTCTCCCTCTACCTCACGGCCCTCGATGCGGCGCGGAAGTGGCTGCACGCCACTGGGGACGAACAGATCCGGGATGTGCTGACGAGAGGCGGGTACGGACCGGCCTCGGCGCGGGCCGCGCTGCGCACCCGCCCCGTTTCACTGGCTCCCGCTCGTGCCGGTCTGGAGTGCGTCCTGACGATGCGCGACAAGCTCGGCATGATGCCCGACCGGGCGCCCGCTGCCGATGACCTGTACGACGGCCGCCCGCTCGGTCTGGAGCTGCGTCCATGACGCCCGGCCCGTTCGCGTCCGACGGCCGTCGTGATGACGCGGAGCGCGCCACGGACGGGCAGGTGGCGAAGAGCGTGCGTCATCTGCTCAGCGAGGACCGTACCTGCGAACTCCTGGGTATACAGGTCGAGTCGGCGGCCGACGGTCGGGCGCGCGCACGGATGCGGGTCCGGCCGGACATGGTCAACGGGCACGCGATCGTGCATGGCGGGCTCGTATTCGCCTTGGCCGACACCACCTTCGCCTGCGCCGTCAACAGCTTCGGCCCGCCGGTCGTAACGGCGAGCGCCGACATCACCTTCTGGCGCCCGGGCCACCTCGGCGATGACCTGATCGCCGAAGCGGTGACCCGCTCCTGGCAGGGCCGCTCAGTGATCTGTGAGGTCACGGTGCGGCGCGGTGGTGACGTCATCGTCGAGTTCAGCGGGCGGGGAGCGCAGATCGTCCCCGCGAACGGCGAGCCGTCGGCGGGGAGCAATCCGGTCCCGGGCAGCCTGTCCGGACGAGCCGGCCATGAGGAGCACCGCGCCCGCCCGTCGGGCGCGGACACCGACGCGGTGGACGGACCCGCCGCGCCAGAGCGCACGCCGGGCCGCTAGAGCCGCGGACGCCGAGCGCCCAGGTCGTCCGGCGGACGCGCGGGTGGAGAGATCAAACGGTACTTCCAAGTACCCGAGCCGCAAATGGAGTTCAGGTGTCACAGGACTGCGAAGTCATCGTTGTGGGTGGTGGACCCGTCGGGGTGATGGCCCTTGCTTTGCTGGGCCATGCCGGTGTGCGGGCCGTGGGGATCGAACGCGAGCCCGAGCTGTGGGAACAGGCGCGGGCCGTGCACTTCGACGGTGAGACCGTGCGTTCCTTCCAGTCCATGGGGCTGGGGGAGGAACTGTCCGCCTGGATCAAGCCGATGTGCGACTACCGCATGGAGAACGAGGCCGGCGAGACTCTGGTGGCCCATGCCACGGGGCAGATGGGACCCCAGGCATGGCACTCGGAGGTCCTGTTCCACCAGCCTGAGATCGACGCGCTGCTGCGCGCCGAAGTCGAGCGGCTCGCCGATGTGGAACTCCGGCTCGGTACTACGCTGCTGGACATCCAGCAAGGTGACGGCTCAGTCCGCTGCACCGTCCGTACACCGGACGGGACGACACAGACGCTCACCGCGCGATGGGTCATCGCCTGTGACGGTGCCACCTCGACCGTCAGGCGCACGCTCGGGATATCCGGCGAGAACCTCGGTACCGACGATCCGTGGCTCGTCGTCGACGGACACCTGTGTGGGACGGCCAGCATCAAGGGTGACATGGTCTTCCTCGGCCGGCACACCCGTCCCGCGCTCTGGATCAGGCTCCCCGGCGACCGGGTGCGCATGGAGTTCAAAGTCCTCCCCGAGGACGACCGGGAGGAGATCGCCACACCGGCGGGCATCGCCCGGTTGAGCCGAGGGGTTCTCACACCGCAGAACTTCGAACCCGACCGCGTCGCCGTTTACACCTTCCGCGCGCGGTTGGCCACGTCGTGGCGGGTCGGCAATGTGTTCCTCGCGGGCGACGCCGCTCACCTGGCGCCTCCGCTGTTCGGCCAGGGACTGTGCGCCGGCCTGCGTGACGTGGCCAACCTGGTGTGGAAGATCCGGCTCGTCTCACGTGGCAGAGCCTCCGAGTCCCTGCTCGACACCTACGAGTCCGAACGCAAGGACCACGCCAGGTACTGGGTCCAGCAGGCGGCGACGATGGCCGGACTGGTCCAGACCACCGACCCCGTCATGGCCGCCCAGCGGGATGCTCACATCCGTACCAACCCGGCCGACGGCTACCCGCCGGCACCCGCCCTGGGCCCGGGTGTGCACACGGGTCCGGCCGACCCGCACGCCGGACGTATTTCGATGCAGCCGCTGCTGCCCGACGGGACACGGCTCGACGACCTGGTGGGACGCCGGTTCCTGCTCGCGGCCACGCCCGAACTGAGCGCCGGGCTGCCCGATCCCGTACGCAAGGCGCTGGAGGAGGAGCCCGAGGTGGCCGTACTGACCTCCCCGCAGCACGTCGGCCAACTGCTCACCTCGGTCGAGGCCTCCGCCGTCCTGGTGCGTCCCGACCGCTATGTGCTCGGGATGGCACACACGCCCGAAGAGCTCGAAGCGCTGCTTCGGCTCCTGCCTCTCACAGGCGCCCCGGAACCCCGGCGCGAGATGAGCCCGCCGCAGCAGGAGAACATCCCGCAGGCCTGACCTGGCCCCGCGCGTGCACACACTGTTTCACCCACAGGAGTTCACCATGCACGACCAACCCATCACCCACCTTCGGCACGTCGACATCGCCGTTCAGGACTACGACAAGCAGGTCGCCTTCTACGAGCAGCAGTGGGGGCTGACCAAGGCCGGCACCGACGGCGATGTCACGTACTTCGCCGCCGAGGGGTCGCCCGAGCAGTACGTCGTCCGGGTCCGCCGCTCCCAGGACAAGCGCCTCGACCTGGTGTCCTTCGGCGCAGCCGACCGCGCTGCCGTGGACAGCCTCGCTACCCGCCTCGCCACCGACGGCGTGAAGCTGGTGAGCGAGCCGGACACGCTCCAGACGCCCGGCGGCGGCTACGGCTTCCGGTTCTTCGACGTGGAGGGGCGCACCGTCGAGATCTCCGCTGAGGTCGCCGCCCGTACCCACCGCAAGGTCGAGGAGCGCGAGGACATCCCCGTGCGGCTGTCCCACGTCGTCCTCAATTCCCCCGAGCCCGAGCGCATGATGGCCTTCTACGAGAAGTACCTGGACTTCCGGCTCACCGACACCAACGTGCACCCGCAGCTCGGCGGGATCATGTGGTTCCTGCGCTGCAACCCGCAGCACCACAGCATCGCGATCGCCCGCTGTCCCCATGTCTCGCTGCACCACGCGTCCTTCGAGATGCGCGGCCTGGAGGAGTACATGCGCGGCAGCGGCCGCCTGATGCGCGACGGAGTCCACAAGGTCTGGGGGCCCGGCCGGCACCGTGCCGGCGACAACACCTTCACGTACTTCCACGACCCCAACGGCAACACCATGGAATACACCACAGAGCTGGAGATCCTCGACGAGGACACCTGGCACCCCCACCTGTACAGCACCGATGACCCGGAGACCTCGGACGTCTGGGGGACTTCCAACCCGATGAACGAGTTCGTGTCCAAGGAAATGTTCAACGACCCGGACCGGGGATTGTTCGTCCCACCGCCGGTGTGACCCCGCCGGCGCCTGAGACGCACTCGTGACGCCACCGCCGGGGGAGGGCTCAGGATTCCCCGTCCGGCGACGGATGGGCTTCCAGACCGCGGATCCCCAGTTCCACGAGTTGTTCCGCGAGCGCGTCGTCGAGCGGGCTGACGCCGAACAGGAGATGGAAGTAGACCGGTGCGTAGAACAACTGGGCTGCCGACTTCGGATCGAGGTCGGACCGGAAGACGCCTTCGTCGATTCCCCTGCGCATCAGTTTCTCGACGGCCGCGGCGCGCTCCTGCCAGAAGCGCTCGCGGAAGTTGGCCATCGTCTCGGGGTCGTACTGCCCCTCGGCGATGATCTGGGCGACCAGCTTGCCCTGCGGGCCGGCGTAGCGGGAGATCAGCGACTTGAGGTGGGCCAGGAGGGCATCGCGCACCGGTACCCCTTCGGGGATGCGGGTGTGCGCCAGGTGGTTCTCCATGAAGGCGTCGATGACCACCGCGGCCTTGTTCGGCCACCACCGGTAGATCGTCGCCTTGCTGACCTTGGCCCGCTTGGCGATCGCCTCCATGGTCAGTTTCTGCACCGTGATGGCGCGCCGGCCGTCGCGGACAAGGAGATCCATGGTCGCGTCGAGGATCGCGCGACGACTCAGTTCGCTTCGTACAGCCACGGAGCCAAGTTAACCCACGCACGGCCTCATTCCCCAATGTCAGCGCAGGATCGACAAGGGGATAAGCCTGCCATACGATACGAAACGTTTCGAATAGATGAAGGAGTTGCACACATGAAGCTCGGTCGGATCTCAGTACCTTCTCCCGATGGCGACCAGATCAGGATCGTCGCCGTGCGGCCCGACGAGGGCAGGGTCATCGACCTGGCCAGGGCTTACGCCCTGGGCAGGCATGCCGAGGGCGCGACGCCGGACGCGGCCCGCCGACTGGCCGCGGCCCACTTCCCGTCGAGCATGGCCGCCGCCATCGCCGCCGGGCCGGCGTTCCTTGACGCCGCCCACTGGGCCGTGGACCAGGCCGCCGACGACGCCTCACTGCCGATCGACGGGCTGTCCTGGGTGGCGGCCGTCGACCCGCCGGTCATCCGTGACGGACTGACCTTCCCGGCGCACATGAAGGGGTTCCACGAGAGGGTGGGCGGCGGACTGCCCAACCCTCAGCTATTCAAGACGCCCGGCTACTTCAAGGGATCCACCGGAGTGGTCTACGGCCACGACGAGGAGATCCCCTACCCGAGCTACTCCGAATACGTCGACTACGAACTGGAGATCGGCCTCATCGTCGGAGCCGCGGGCAGCAATCTGACCCCCGACGGCGCCCGCGCCCACCTGTTCGGCGTCACGATCTTCAACGACTTCAGCGCGCGCGACGTCCAGGGCTACGAGATGGCCATGAGCATGGGCCCGCAGAAGTGCAAGGACTATGCGTACGGCATCGGTCCCTGGATCACGACCGTCGACGAACTGCCCTCCATCGACGGACTCAAGGGCGTCGTCCGCGTCAACGGTGAGGTCTGGAGTGAGACCGCTGCCGAGGGAATGATCTACACGCCGGAAGAAATGCTCGCCTACGTCTCCATCAACGACAGGCTTCAGCCCGGCGACCTGATCGGGTCCGGCACGCTGCCCAACGGCTCCGGCCTGGAACTCGACCGGCGGCTGTCGCTCGGAGACGTAATCGAACTCGAACTGGAAGGCGTCGGTGTCCTGCGCAACCGACTGAGCGCCGAGCCGGACAAGGCCCCCTGGTGGCCCGAGCCCCGCCCGTACCCCTTCGGTACGCCGGCGAACTGACGACGGGACCGACGAAGATGACCAACCCGCACGCCATCAAGCCGATACGGCGCATCGTCACCGGCCACACCGCCGACGGCCGCTCCACCGTCATCAGCGACGGCCCGGCTCCCAACGTCTTCGTGTCCGACTCCGTCAAAGGGTTCGGCGCGATCGTCCCTTGGCAGACCGAACCGGGCGATGTCAGCAACGACGGCAACCAGGACGCGGCCTTCGCCGACGTCCAGGTGCCGATGCACCCCAAGCCCGGAGGAACGGTCTTCCGGATCGCGAGCTTCCCGCCCGACACCGCCTACACCGCCGCCGCCGCCGACTCCCTCTTCGACGACATCGACGGCGAACACGCCCGCGACGCCGCCCAACACACCGTCGGCGGCCGCCACTTCTGGTTCCACCGCACCGACAGCCTGGACTACGCCCTTGTCCTGGAGGGTGAGATATGGCTGCTGACGGACGAGGGAGAGACCCTCGCCAGGGCCGGTGACGTGATCATCCAGAGAGGCACCAGCCACTCCTGGTCCAACCGCGGTGACACGACCTGTCGCGTGGCCTTCATACTCATCGGTGCCCCGCCCGTCGACACCGCTGTCTCATGAGCACCGCGCAGGACATTCTGTGGATGCCCAGCAGCGCCCGGCAGGACGGCAGCGAACTGGCTCGCTACCGCCGTGGGCTGAAGGACTACGACGGCGGTGCCGACTACCTTGATCTCTGGCGCTGGTCGACGCAAGACCTGGGCCGGTTCTGGGAGTCCGTCGCCGAGTTCGAGGACGTACGACTCGGTGGTGCCCCGACCGGTCCGGTGGCTCCGCGGGAGATGCCCGGAGGCACGTGGTTTCCCGGCCGTACCGTGAACTATGCCGAGCATGTGCTGCGCCGCTGCCCGGGCGAGGCGCTCGTCGTCGTGGACGACGACGGCACGTCCCACACGCTCTCGCGAGCCGAACTCCGCAGCCAGGTCGCCGCCGTCTCCGCCGCGCTGCGCCGGATGGGGGTGGCCCACGGCGACCGGGTGGCCGCCGTCCTGCCCAACCGCGCGGAGGCCGTCGTAGGGCTCCTCGCCTGCGCGGCGGTGGGGGCCGTCTGGTCGGTCTGCTCCCCGGAGTTCGGCGCGGACGGGGTGACTTCCCGGTTCGCCCAGCTGGAGCCCAAGGTGCTGCTGCTGACGGACGGCTACCACTACGGCGGACGGACGCACGAGCGCACGGACGAGATGTGCACCCTGCTCGACCGGCTGCCGTCGGTGGAGCACGTGCTCTGGGTCGACCGCCTTCACCCTGGAAGCCTGCCCACGGCCGACCGCCCTGTGTCGCTCTGGGGCACGGTCGCCGCGGGAGGGAGTGAGCCGGAGTTCGACGAGCTGCCCTTCGACCACCCGTTGTGGGTGCTGTTCTCATCCGGT
The DNA here is from genome assembly GCF_057961495.1 of Streptomyces sp. P5F9. Taxonomy (NCBI): domain Bacteria; kingdom Bacillati; phylum Actinomycetota; class Actinomycetes; order Kitasatosporales; family Streptomycetaceae; genus Streptomyces; species Streptomyces sp. P5F9. The sequence goes on from NZ_JBXVPZ010000132.1 coordinate 12,835, forward strand.
ACCACCGGGGCGCCCAAGGGCATCGTGCACGGCCACGGAGGTGTCCTCCTGGAACACCTCAAGGTCCTGCGGCTGCACTCGGACCTGCGGGTGGGCGACCGCTATCTCACCGTCGCCAGCACCAGCTGGGTGGTGTGGAACATGCTGGTCTCAGGGCTCGCGGTTGGGGCCACGATCGTTCTGCTGGACGGGAATCCGGTCCGTCCCGACCTGGGGCGCGTCTTCCGTGTCGCGGACGAACACGACGTCGACACGCTCGGTGTCAGCGCCGGGTACCTGCACGCCTGCCTGAAGGCCGGCCTCGCCCCTGAAACCGGGGCGCTGCGGACGGTGCAGGTGACCGGATCACCGCTGTCCACCGACGGTTTCCGCTGGGTCTACGACCGGCTCGGCAACGTGTGGCTGACTTCCATGAGCGGCGGCACCGACGTGTGCTCGATCTTTGTCGGCGGAGCCCCCACGCTGCCCGTCCGCGTGGGCCGCATCCAGGCGCCCGCCCTGGGCGTTTCCGTCGAAGCGTGGGACGAGGACGGCAAGCCCGTGGTCGGCAAGCGGGGCGAGCTGGTGATCACGCAGCCGATGCCCTCGATGCCGCTGCGCTTCTGGAACGACTCCGACGGCCGGCGTTATCGGCAGAGCTATTTCTCGGTGTATGCCGGAGCGTGGCGGCACGGGGACTTCATCGAGTTCGAGCCCGACGGCAGCAGTGTGATCCATGGCCGCTCGGACTCCACCCTGAACCGGCAGGGCGTGCGCATGGGGCCCGCGGACATCTACCGGGTCGTCGAGGCGCTGCCCGAGGTGCGCGAAGCCCTCGTCGTCGGCGCCGAACTGGGCGAGGACGCCTACTACATGCCGCTGTTCGTCGCCCTCCAGGAGGATGCCGACTTCGAAGCGGTGGCGCGGCGCATCAACCAGGTGATCCGGGAGGAACTGTCACCGCGGCACGTGCCCGACGAGGTCGTGCCCATGCGCGGGATCCCGCACACCCGCACCGGAAAGAAGATCGAGGTGCCGGTCAAGCGCCTGCTGCAGGGAGCCTCCCTGAACGACGTCGTGGACCTGGGCGCGGTGGACGACAGCGCACTGCTCCAGGAGTACGCGGAGTTCGCCCACACCCGCCGGAAAGCATGAGGAAACCATGAGCCAGACCCCCTTCTCACTGGGAACGTTCGCCGACGGACAGTCCGGTCCCTTCCCCGGCATCGTCGTGAACGACAGGGTGCACGACACCCGGACCGTCCTGCCCGCGGCCACGACCACATCGCTCCTGCTGGCCGACTGGGACGCATCGCTGGACGCGCTCCAGTCCCTGGCCGACGCACCCGAGGGCGAAGGTCGGCCGGTCGGGGAGCTCACGGTGCTCGCCCCGGTCCAGCCACCGGGCCAGATCTTCGGCGCCGGAGCCAACTATCGCGAGCACGTCATCCAGATCACGGTGGCGCACCGCCTGGGCAAGGCGGACGCCACCGAGGAGGAGCTGCGCGAGCAGGCTGCCCGGGAGATGGACGAGCGTGCCGCGAACGGCGAGCCGTACGTGTGGGTGGGCGTCCCGTCCGCGATCAGCGGCCCGTACGACGACGTGATCCTGCCCTCCCTCGGTGAGAACCATGACTGGGAACTCGAGCTGGGCGTGATCATCGGGCGCGAGACACGCGAGGTGAGCCGTGACGAGGCACTGGACCACGTCGCCGGGTACACCATCTGCAACGACCTGACGACGCGCAGCCTGGTGCCCCGCCCGGAGATCCCGATGATGGGCACCGACTGGATGCGGGCGAAGAACCAGCCTACGTTCTACCCCACGGGCCCCTACCTCGTGCCGGCGCGCTTCGTGCCCGACCCGCAGGACCTGGACATCACGCTCCGGCTCAACGGCAAGGTCATGCAGAAGGGCAACACCAACGACATGATCTTCGGGATCGCGGCCCTCATCTCGTACATCTCGCACCGGGTGACGCTGCGGCCGGGCGACATGATCATCACTGGTTCTCCGCAGGGCAACGGCTCGCACTACGGCCGCTTTCTGCAGGCGGGCGACGTGATGGAGAGCAGGATCACCGGACTCGGCGCGCAGCGGAACCTCTGCAGGTAGCAGCCGTCACATCCGTTGCTTGGCCTCGAACTGCAGCGAGTGGGTGGTGAGCTTCTCCAGCAGTGAGATCAGCGTCCGCTGTTCGTCCGCGCTGAGCGAGCCCGCCCATTCCTGTTCACGTTCGTTGTGCGCCTGGAAAGCCGTGGTGATCGCGTGCAGACCGCTCTCGGTGAGGCTGAGGTTGACCGCGCGTCCGTCGTGCGGGGCACGGGCCTTGGTGACGAGACCGTCCCGCTCCAGCGTGTTCACCAGCGCCGACACGGCCGCGCGACTCATGCCGGACAGCTCCGCGACCTTCTTCGCCTCGACGGGGCTCGACAGCCAGATCGCGAACAGCACGCGGAAGCCGGGCCACGACCATCCACGGGGCCGGTGGACGGTTGATTCCAGGTCGTAGACCAGCATGTTCGCGGCCCGGTGGAGGGTGAGTACCAACCGCATCGCCAGTGGATCGACGCCTGGGAGCTCACGGCTCGCGCGGCTGATCGCATGATCGATGAACGACCAGAAGTGCAGGTCCTCGTTGTCCGGGTGCTCGTGGTCCACACCAGGAGTGTAGGCCGGACGGCCGATCTTCCTCCGGCCCGCTTCGCAGCCGGACTCTGCCGCGTACCGCGCCCCGTTTTCCGAAACGCCTCGTATGTCCCAGGGGCAAGAATCCCGTGAGCGCCTCCAACCCTTTCGCGAGAACGACTCGCTACGCCGAGGTCTCCCCGAAGCGGATCACGTGCGATCCCCGGCCGCCGGCCGTACCGGTCCGTCCGCAAGGGCCCGGCGGCAGAAGTCGGCGAACGCCTTGGCTCGTCTGGTGAGGTTGGCGCGGGTGGGCCAGGCGAGCAGCACGGGCATGTCCGGTACCTCCTCCCGAATCTCGCATTCGGCCAGCGGTACGCCCTCGTGGCTGATGCCGGAGGCGGGCCGCTGGATCAGCAGTGAGTAGCCGAGGCCCCGCGCCACCAGTGACCGCACTGTCTCGAAGCTGCTCGTCGTGTGCCGGATCACGGGCCGGATGCCGTGTGAAGCGAGCAGTTCCGTGAAGTAGTGCCGACTCGGCGGGTTGTCGAGCATGACCATCGGTTCGTCCGCGAGGTCGTGCAGGCTCACCGGCCCCTGTCCGCTCAGGGGGTGCGTGCGGGGCAGAAGCACATGCGGCCGGGTGATGTACAGCGTCTCCTGCTGGATGCCCGGCTGCAGGTCGAGGTCGTACAGCAGGGCCATCTCGCAGCTGCCGTCGAGAAGTTTCTCCTGCAGTTCCACCTGAGTGCCCTCCGCGAAGCTCAACCGCACCGTCGGATGTTCGGTGGCGAAACCCTCCAGGACGCCAGGCATCAGGAACGGGGCCAGGGTCGTGTAGCAGCCGACCGTCAGGTTCCCGGAGAGCTCCCCGCCCAGGTTGCGTGCACTGGAGACCAGTTCATCCGCGTGGGCGAGCAGCGGGCGCGCGTCGGCGAGCACGGCCAGGCCGGCCTGAGTGATCGTCAGCCCTTTGGCTTGACGGCGCAGGAACAGCTGGACGCCGAGGGTGCGCTCTAGCTCGCTGACGGCAAGGGCGATCGTCGACTGGGAGATGTGCTCGCGTACCGCGGCGCCCGCGATGGTTCCCGCCTCGGCCGCTGCCACGAAGAACCGGAGCTGGCGCAGTGAGAGCGTCATGGTCCATACCTCAGGATTCCTGTGGTTGTTGTCGGCGCATTACGGGATTCCAGAGTATTCCGTGCTCAGGCCGTGTACCGCACAGTCGTTGCAGCCCGATGCGGCCGACATCCCCTGTCCGGATGTCGCCGACACGTGAGGAGCCGCAATGCCCATCGCACGCAATCTCACCAGCAAGGACCTCTACGCCGACCCCTATCCCGTCTACCGCGAACTCAGGTGCGACGAGCCCTGGGCCTGGTCGGACGGGCTCGGCCTGTGGCTCGTCAGCCGCTACGAGGACGTCGTCTTCGTTGACGAGCACCCCGAGATCTTCACCGCGCACCAGGAGAACTCCCTCGCCGAACGCACCATGGGTCTGGTCATGATCCGAACCGACGGCGACGCCCACCGCAGGCTGCGCTCGGCGATGGACGGCCCGCTGAAGCGCCGCAACGTGCGTCAGCAGTGGTCGGCGGGGCTCACCTCGCACGCCACGGAACTCGCCGCGCGGTTGGCCGAGAAGCCGGAGTTCGACCTGGTGACGGACTTCGCGGCGCCGTTCGCCGCTCAGGCGCTGATGCGGACGGCGGGGCTGCCCGACGTGACCACCGAGCAGGTGGTCGAGTGGTCGCGTGCCTTCATCGCGGGTCTGGCCAACCACGACGACGACCCCGCGGTCTGGGAACGGGCCGGACGTGCCAGGGCCGAGGTGGGGAAGCTGGTGCGCGAGGCCGTCGCCCGCGTGACGGCCGCACCGGACCACACCGTGATCTCCGCGATGGTGCACGCCGAACTCGCCGAACCGCTGACCACCGAGGAGATCGCCACCCAGGTGCGTCTGATGATCTCCGGCGGCTTCAACGAACCCTGGCACGCGCTGGCCACCCTGGTCTGGCAGCTCTGTGAACAGCCTCAGATGCGCGACCGCGTGCTGGCCGACTCCGAGGCCCTCGACGCGGCCATCGAGGAGACGATGCGCTGGCTCACCCCCGTCGGAGCCTTTCCGCGCCAGCTCGCCGTCGACCACACGGTGGGGGACGTGACGTTGCGGGCCGGGGACAAGTTGCTCGCTCTCGCCGCGTCGGCCAACCGGGACGACCGGAAGTTCGCCGCCCCCGACGCCTTCGACATCGACCGTCCAGAACTGTCGGACCACCTGGCCTTCTCGCTGGGCGCCCATTACTGCCTCGGCACCTATCTGGCGCGGGAGCAGCTCCGTACCGCGGTGCCCGCACTGTTCGGCTCGCTCACCGGGCTGCGCGTCACCAGCACTCCGAACCTCGTCGGCTGGATGTTCCGCGGACCGGAATCGGTCCTCATGGGTCACAACACCCAGGGCGTGAAGGGAGCGGCACAGTGATACAGCTCTGTCCGATCGCGGACCTCACCCCCGGTGTGGTCACCCGGATCGCCAGGCCCGACGTGCCGGTTCCGCTGGCACTCGTCAAGGTCGGCGAACGTGTCTTCTGTATCGACGACACCTGCTCCCACGAGACCGCCTCGCTGTCCGACGGCTGGCTCGACGGCCATGAGATCGAATGCCCGCTGCACGAGTCACGTTTCGACCTGCGCACCGGCAAGCCCGACTGCCCGCCCGCGCGGCGGCCAATCCGTACACACGTCGTGCAGGTCATCGACGGCATGGTGTGCGTCGACGCAACGTCGTTGGCGCCGGCCGCGGAGACCGCGCGATGACCACGATCGCCGTCGTCGGCACCGGACTGGCCGGTGTCAGAGCCGCCGAATCCCTCCGCACCGAGGGCTACGACGGGCGTCTCGTGCTGGTCGGCGAGGAAGCCGCGCAGCCCTACGACCGGCCTCCGTTGTCCAAGCAGGTGCTGCTGGGCAAGTGCGAGAGCCAGGACATCGCGCTGACGGACGAAGACCTGCGTGCCGTGCTCGACGCCGAATGGCTGCTCGGTACCCGCGCCACCACCCTCGATCCGGCCTCACGGGCGCTCACCCTCGCCGACGGGCGAACCCTGCACGCGGACGGTGTGGTCATCGCCACGGGAGCCCGCGCACGCACACTCCCCGGAATGCCGCGGCTGCCTGGGGTGCACACCCTCCGCACGCTCGATGACGCACACCGATTGCGCGAGGACCTGTCCCGTCCCGGCCGGGTCGTCGTGGTGGGAGGCGGGTTCATCGGCGCGGAGGTCGCCTCCTCGGCGCGTGCCCTCGGACACGAGGTGACCATCGTCGAGTACGAACAGAAGCCGCTGCTACGTCAGTTGGGGCCCGACGCCGCCGGCATTCTGGAGCGCCTGCACACGGATCACGGGGTCGCTCTGGTGACCGGCGTGGGTGTCACGGGCCTCGTCGGCGAGGACGGGGTGCGAGCGGTGGAGTTGTCCGACGGCCGCTCCCTTCCCGCGGACGTGGTGGTCGTCGGCGTAGGAGCCGTGCCCAACACCGAGTGGCTGACGGGTTCCGGTGTCGCCTGCGACAACGGCGTCCTCACGGACGAGCGGTGCCGGACCACCGTGCCCGGGGTCGTCGCGGCGGGCGACGTGGCCGCGTACCGCTGCCGCGGGGGGCGGCTGCGCATCGAGCACTGGACCAACGCGCGGGACATGCCGCTCATCGCAGCCGGATCGCTGCTGGCCACGTTGCAAGGGCAGGACCCCATGGCACAACCGGTCCACGACCCGCTGCCCTATGTGTGGTCGGACCAGTACGGCGTCCACCTCCAGATCGCCGGCCGACCTGGCGTCGACGACGTGCTCGAACTCGTCTCGGGCTCGTTCGACGACAGCTTCGCAGCCGTGTACCGGCGCGACGGCGAGATCTCCGGCGTCCTCGCGGTCGACAGCCCAAGGGAGTTCGGACGGCTGCGGCGGGATCTCCGCAGCGCCTGGAGCATCCGTTAGCCCAGTCGACGCGTCGCCAGCTCACTCAACTTTTCAGAGGAACACAGACATGTCTTATGAAGTCCGCGCTGTCGTGGCCCGCAGCAAAGGCGCCCCAATCTCGGTGGAGACCATCCTGGTACCCGACCCCGGACCGGGGGAGGCCCTGGTGCGGGTGCAGGCCTGCGGGGTGTGCCACACCGACCTGCACTACCGGGAGGGCGCCATCGCGGACGACTTCCCCTTCCTGCTCGGCCACGAGGCCGCGGGAGTCGTCGAAGCAGTCGGCGAAGGCGTCACCGACGTTGCCCCCGGTGATTTCGTCATCCTCAACTGGCGGGCGGTGTGCGGGCGGTGCCGTGCCTGTCGGCGCGGCCAGCCCTGGTACTGCTTCGACACGCACAACGCACGGCAGAAGATGACGCTGAAGGACGGCACGGAGCTGGCGCCCGCCCTCGGTCTCGGGGCCTTCGCGGAGAAGACCCTCGTGGCCGCCGGCCAGTGCACGAAAGTCCCCCAGGTCCGGCCCGAAGCGGCCGGCCTCCTCGGCTGCGGGCTCATGGCCGGGCTGGGAGCCGCACTCAACACCGCACCCGTCACCAGGGGACAGAGCGTCGCGGTGATCGGCTGCGGCGGCGTCGGCGACGCGGCGATCGCCGGTGCGCATCTCGCCGGAGCGGCCAGGATCATCGCGGTGGACATCGACGACCGGAAGCTGGCCCTGGCCGAGACCTTCGGCGCCACGCACACCGTCAACTCCCGCGACACCGACCCCGTGACGGCGATCCGCGAGCTCACCGGCGGGCACGGAGCGGACGTGGTGATCGATGCCGTCGGCCGTCCGGAGACGTACCAGCAGGCCTTCCACGCCCGTGACCTTGCCGGGACCGTCGTACTGGTGGGGGTCCCGACGCCGGACATGAAGCTGGAGCTGCCGCTGCTGGACGTCTTCGGCCGCGGTGGGGCGCTGAAGTCCTCCTGGTACGGCGACTGCCTGCCCTCAAGGGACTTTCCGATGCTGGTCGACCTGTACCGCCAAGGGCGACTGGACCTGGACGCCTTCGTCACCGAAACGATCACCCTCGACGAAGTGGAGAAGGCCTTCGAGAAGATGCACTCAGGTGAGGTGCTGCGGTCCGTGGTGGTGTTCTGAGTGGCCGCACGAGTCGAACACGTCCTGACCGCCGGAGAGTTCACCCTCGACGGCGGTACGTGGGAAGTGGACAACAACGTGGACGACCGACTCCTGTGGCGGAACGTCCACCCGGACCGATCCCCGGACGGTTACCTTTCCGATCGGCGTCGGCTCACAGTCGCCGGTACGGACCTCATCGTGCTGCATACTCCCGGCCACAGCCCCTGGGCCATCTGTCTGTATGCGCCAGACCTCGGCACCGTGTTCACCGGCGACACGCTCTTCGCCCGAGGACCGGGTGCCACCGGGCGGTCGTTCTCGGACTTCCCCACCATCATCCGTTCGATCCGCAGCGAACTCCTGACACTGCCGCCGGACACCCGGGTGTGTACGGGGCACGGAGCGGCCACGACCATCGGGGCCGAGACTCCGCATCTGGAGGAGTGGATCGTCCGCGGGCACTGAATTCCCCGCCTCGGTCTTCCCAGGAGCGGGCGGCACAGGTACCGTCCAAATAGTCAAAGCTTTGATTACATGCTTTGACCAGGATCTTGCCCGCTTCGTCCCCAGTCCTGCTGGACCAGCGCCGTCCCTCCCCGGCCTTTCGGAGGGCACGGCCGGCGATCGACTCAAGGAGTCCTCCTCATGTCCCGAGCCCTTGCCCCTCCCAGCCCTGGCGTCCTGCGCGCCTGCATGTCCCGGTTCGCCACCGGCGTCACCGTCGTGACGTACGCGGGCGAGGACGGTCCCCGGGGCGCGACCATGAACTCCTTCACGTCCGTCTCCGCCGATCCCGCGCTGGTACTCGTCAGCGTCGCCCGACGCGCCCGCTGCCACGACCAGCTGATCGACAGCTCCTTCTGCGTCAACATCCTCGGCGCCGAACAGGAGCCGCTGGCCCGGCTGTTCGCCGGGGCGCAGGGTGCCACCGAGCCCCGCTGGGCGACCGCGGCCCGGGTGCCCCGCCTCACGAACCCCCTGGCATGGGTGGAGTGCGAGCCATGGCAGGCGTACGACGGCGGAGACCACACCCTCCTCGTCGGCCGCGTCACCGACCTCGGCCACCGCGACGGCGACGCCCTCACCTACGCCTGGAGCCGCTTCGGCACCGCGGCCGAGTCCACCGACGGCATCGAACACCTCATCTGAACTCGTCCCCCCCGCTGATCACCTCCACAGGAGAATCTCAATGACCGTGTCAAGCCGCCTGCGTGACCGGTGGAGCGGAGGTGAACAGCCTCTTGTCGCGCAGCA
>NZ_JBXVPZ010000133.1:0-21726 GCF_057961495.1 Streptomyces sp. P5F9
GCCGTAGGGCGCGGGGTCCGCGCCGTGGGGGCGGGGGTCGGTCCCGTGAGCCGGGGCATTCGCGCCGTAGGGACGGGCCTCTCCAGCGTAGGCCGAGGGGTCAGCGCCGTGGGCAGAAGGATCCGCGCCCTGAGAGCGGGGGACGCCACCACGGGCCGGGGCATTCGCGCCGTAGGAACGGGTGTCTCCGCCGTAGGGCGGGGCCTCCGGGCCGTAGGCCGCAGTGTCCGCGCCGTAGGCCGACGCATCCGTGCCGTGGGGACCGGCGTCGCGGCCGTTGGCCGAGGGGTCAGCGCCGTGGGGGCGGGCATCGGCACCGTGGGCCGGGGCACCCGGGCCGAACGCAGAGTCGCCCGCGCCATAGGGACGGGACTCCCCCGCGCGCGCCGACGCGTCCGCATCGTAGGGACGGGTGCCGTAGACCGGAGCGTCCGGGCCGTACGCCGAGGCGCCCGCGCCATAGGAGCGGGCCTCTCCCTCGCGCGCCGGCGCGTCCGCATCGTAGGGACGGGTGCCGTAGACCGAAGCGTCCGGGCCGTGCGCCGAGGCGCCCGCGCCATAGGGACGGGACTCTCCCTCGCGCGCCGACGCGTCCGCATCGTAGGGACGGGTGCCGTAGGCCGAAGCGTCCGGGCCGTGCGCCGAGGGGCCCGCGCCGTAGAGGCGGGGCTCTCCCTCGCGGGGCGGAGCGGTCACGCCGGGGAACGTGCCTGTTCCCCCGGGGGGCGGTGCACCGGCGTCGCCGTCCTGCGGAGGGTACGGTCGGTCGCCCTGCGTGGCCGGGGCCGGGCCGCCGGTGCCGGGGCGCGGTGTTGCGCCGTGCCAGGCGGTGTTGCGGACGCCGTAGGGGTCGGCTATCTGGCCCGGGGGTGTGGTGCCGGCCGGGTGCTGCTCCACACCTTTGCCGCCGGAGTACGGCAGTTGGGCCGAACCGTTGGCCTGGGCGGTGCCGTGCTCGCCCTCGACCGCGGGCCGGGCACCGGGGAGTGCCGGGCGCTGCTGGGTGTCCTGGACCCGGGCGGCGGCTCGCGCGCCCGCGCGGTACGCGGCGATCGCCCCGGCCCGCGCGGCCCGGACGTCACCGCCGACTTCCGCGTCACGGCGGGCCGGCGCGGCGGAGGACGCGGTCGCGCCACCGCCCTCCGCGCCGACTCCGGGCAGCCCTCCGGCGGCCCGCGCCTCGATCGCGGCCCGCCGGGCGGCCTCGGGGTCCACCGCACCGGGGCCTACGGCGGCCGTACCCGCGCCGGTTCCGCCACCCGCGCCGCCGAAGCCGATCGCGCCGCCGCCACGGGAGTTACCGGGGACCGCAGGGACCGTAGAACCGCCGGAAGCCCTGGGAACGGCCGACGCCGTCGAGCCTGCCGGAGGGAGGGAGCCGCCCGGGGCCGTAGAACCCGCGCGCGGCACGGAGCCGGCCTGGGCCCTGAAACTCGCCGGTACCGGTGCCGCTCCGCCACCGCCTCCGCTGTCCTCGCCGTCCTGGGGCGGCACCGGGTCGTAGCCGCACAGTGCCTCCTCGGCCGCGCCCACCGCGAGGCCGGTCAGCATGACGCGGCCGTCGTCGCAGACGAGCACCGTGCGCGCGGTGATGTTGCGGTGGACCCAGCCGTGCGCGTGCAGGACCCGCAGCGCCATCAGCACGTCGGAGGCGACCTCGGCCGCCCGGTACGGCGACAACGGCTTCTCGGCGAGCAGCGCGGCGAGCGGCTGGGCGGACACCAGTTCGCTCACGATCCACAGCGAACCGCCCTCGGCGAACACGTCGAAGACCTGGTCCAGCCGGGGATGGTCGGGGATCCGCGCCGCGGCCTGCGCGGCCTCGACCGCGCGCCGTACCGCAGGATCGGAGGGCCGCCGCGTCGCGGTCCGCGCCGCGGCCGGCCGCCGCGCCCCGCGGTCGCGCGCCGTGAACCCGTCGGGCAGCCCGTCCTCGCCGAGCACCTCCGCCTCGACGACCTCCGGCAACGGCACCTGGCGCACCAGGACTTCCTGCCCGCTGTAGGTGTCGAAGGCCCGGGTCTCGGTGAGTTCGTACTCGTCGGAGGGCGGCAGCGGCAGGCGGTAGCGGTCGGCGAGCACCCGACCCGCATAGTCGTCCACGTTGCCTCCCCCGGCCGCCCGGTTGGTCAATTCCGTTCGCCTTGCGGCCCGTTCCGCCCACATACCTGGATGCGTACGGTCCTCAACCACTCACGATACGTGCCGGAGGCAACCCACAAAGAGGGGTTGACGGATCTGGCGCGCCAAACCCGGACCCACCCGCCTCACGACTTCGGTTCGAACGTCTTCGTCAGGGTCGTCCAGGTGTCCTTACGAAGCTCAGTACCCCAGTCGGCCGCCTTCGCGGTGTACATGAGCGCGTATCCGAGATGACTGTTGACGACGAACCCGCGGTCGATGGTGCGGTACTTCGTCCCACCGTCCTCATAGGTGAACTCCCAGTCAGCCGTGTTCCAGCTCCGGTAGTCCACCTTCTCTATTCGGATCCGCGTGTACCCGGAGCGCGTCATGTACTGCTCCTGGTTCTGCCAGTCCGCCACCGGATTGTTCTTCGGCGTACCGGTCCAGGCGATCAGCAGCTTCTGCCCGTCGGGGCCGGTCAGCCGGACTCCGGCGGAGTCGGTCGACTGGTACGACCACCCGGCGGGCAGGCCTATCGAGAAACCCTGGCTGCCCTTGTACGTCTTCACGACCGCGGCGCCGCCCGAGGAGCCGTCCGCCTCGTCACCGCTCCCGCCGGACGCGCCCGTACCGGAACTCGCCGTACTCCCCGAGGCCGATGCCGTCGCCGTTGAGTCGGTCTGCGCACCGCCCGTGCTCCCGGTGTCGCCGCTGTCCTTCTTGGTGTCGGGGCTCGCACTCGCGCTCGCGCTGACACTGCTGTCCGCCTTGGCACCGCTGGTGTGCTTCGACCCCTTGGAGCCGTCGTCATCGCCACCGAGCGTGAACGCCAGCACGACACCGATCACCGCGAGGACGATGACGACCGCGATGATCACCAACGTCCGCTTCGGCACCACGTCCGTGAGCGGCGCCCTCGGCACCGGCCGCGGCGGCAGATCCGGCGGCGTCATCACGGGCCACCCTGAACTCCGCCCGCCCGAACCCGAGTTGGCCGACCGAGTACTCGACTCGTGCGTCGCGGCGCCCAGGGCGCGAGTACCGGAGTCCCGGGTACCGGAGTCCCGCAGGCCCGTCTCCCGCAGCCCGGACGACTGCACACCGAGATCACGCGTACCGGGGTCACGTGCGCCCGAGTCACGCGTACCCGAGTCCGACGCACCGCCCTTCGCCGCCGAGCCGGCCGCAGTTCCGGAACCGGCCGTGGCGTCGGTACCGACGCCGGCCGCAGTTCCCGCACCGGCCACCGTCCCGGAACGGTTCGCCGGACCAGAAGCGCCTCCCGACCGAGCCGAAGGCACCCCGGGCGTCCGAGGCCCGGCAGCGGCAGACCCTGAACTCCCGTCGGCAGCCGCGCTCTTCGCCCCACCGGAGCCGGCGCTCCCAGCGGCACCGGAGCCGCTCTTGCCCGAGGTACCGGCAACGCCGGCCGAACCAGCCCCGGCGGCAGCAGCCGCGCCGGCACGCGAGCCCGCGCCCGCACCCGAGCCGCCCGGCTTACCAGCAACGGGAGTTGAAGCCGCACCAGAACCCGAACCCGTAGCCGGACTCGCACCCGCACCGGGACTCGTGGCAGAACCCGCAGTCGCACCTGAACCCGCGGCCGCCGAAGTCGTGGCCGCTCCGGCCCCCGCGGAACCCCCCGCGGCCTTCCGCATGGACCGCAACGCCCCACGCAACCGCTCGGCCCCCGCCGAGGGACCCGAACTCCCGCTCCCGCCACCGCTCTTCTTGCCGCCGGACTCCGCGGGCCCCGGCTGCGCGGGCAACGGAACCACCCTCGTCGCGTCCGCCGGCTCCGGCTCGGCCTTCGGCTCGGGCGCGTGGATCACCGCGTTGAGCATCGCCCGGGCACCCGCGTCGTCGAGACGCTGGGCCGGGTCCTTGTTCAGCAGGCCGTAGATGACGTCCTTCAGCGGCCCGGCGTTCTTCGGCTCCTCCAACGGCTCCGTCATCACCGCGGTGAGCGTGGCGATCGCGGAACCCTTGTCGTACGGCGGTGCGCCCTCGACCGCCGCGTACAGCAACCCGCCGAGCGACCACAGGTCGGCCGCCGGACCCGGCTTGTGCCCGCGGGCCCGCTCCGGCGAGATGTAGGAGGGCGCGCCGACGAGCATGCCGGTGGAGGTGATCGACGGGTCGCCCTCGACCTGCGCGATACCGAAGTCGGTGAGCACGACCCGGCCGTCCTCGGCGATCAGCACGTTCGACGGCTTCACGTCGCGGTGCAGGATGCCCTCGCGGTGCGCGGACCGCAGGACGTCGAGTATCGCGAGCCCGACCTCCGCCGCGCGGCGCGGCTCCAGCAGGCCGTCCTCCCGGATGGCCTCGGCCAGCGACTTGCCCTCGACCAACTCCATGACGATCCACGGCCGGTCGTCCTCGTCGACGACGTCGTAGACCGTCACCGCGCTGGTGTTGCGGATCCGTGCGATGGCCTTGGCCTCGCGCAACGTCCGCGTGATCAGCCGGCGTTTCTCGTCCTCGTCGATGCTGGACGGGAACCGCAGCTCTTTGACGGCGACCGTCCGGCCCAGGGTTTCGTCCTCGGCACGCCACACCGTGCCCATGCCTCCGCGGCCGAGCACTGCTCCCAACCGGTACCGCCCGGCGAGGAGACGTTCGCTCTTGTCCTGACGGGATGTCCCCGCCCGCTCCGCCTCCGACATGCGTCCCCTCATGCAACCCGCCCTGACAGAGCCTCCATTGTCCCCCACCGAACAAGTGCCCAACGCCCAGGGGGCCTCTCCCCGAGCACCGGCGGCACATCCGGTCGCATATCCGCCGCAGGTCACACAGCCAAGCCGGGCAGGATGACCGGTGAGAACGGAGGATCACGATGCCCACACCTCGGACACTGCTCGCCCTTCCGGTGTCCCTGGCGCTCCTCTGCCTGTCCACGGCCGCCTCCCAGGCCCACCCGGCACCGGACACGAACGCCCTGGTCAGACTGCTCGTCACCCGGGGCAGGGCGCCCGCCGCGGCCCTACTGGCCCACGACAGCAAGGGCGTTGACACCGCACCGACCGGGACGGACCACCCGCGGACCGGGACGGGCGACCCACAGGCCGGAACCGATGACACACGGGCCGGGACGGACATCGCCCAGGCCGAGTCCGACTACGCACTCGGTACGACCAAGTACGCACAGGCCGGAACAGGCATCAGCCGTGCCGACCACTTCCGCGCCGGCAGCATCACGAAGACCTTCATCGCGACGGTGATCCTCCAACTGGCCGCCGAACACCGGCTGTCCCTGTCCGACACGGTGGAGCGGCACCTGCCCGGTCTGGTACACGGAGCGGGCAACGACGGGCGCGCGCTGACCCTCCGTTCCCTGCTCACCCACACCAGCGGCCTGTACGACTTCACCGCGGTCACCGGGGGCACGGTCCCCGTCTCCCCAACTCAGGCCGTCCGTATGGCACTCACCCACCCTCCGGCCGATCGAGGCCGCTTCTCCTACTCGAACACCAACTACGTCCTGCTCGGCCTGGTGATCCGACAGGTCACCGGCAACTCGTACGCCACCGAGGCCGAGCGCCGCATCATCGCTCCGCTGCGTCTGACGGGCACCTCCTTCCCGGGCTCCCGCACCACTCTTCCCTCGCCGCACGGCCGCGCCTACGCCACCGACGGCTCCGACGTCACCGATCTCGACCCGCGGGTGGCTGGCGCCTCGGGCGAGCTGGTGACCACGCTCACCGACCTGGACCGCTTCTACTCGGCCCTGCTCGGCGGCGCACTACTGCCCCCGCACTGGCTGCGCGAGATGCTCGACACCCGTACCGCACACGGCTCGTACGGCATGGGCCTGTTCCCGGTGAAGCTTCCGTGCGGCATCACGGTGTGGGGGCACAACGGCCGTATCTCCGGCAGCTACGTGCGCACCGCAGCCACCGTCGACGGCCGTCGTGTCCTCACCTTCCGTGTGAACACGAGCGAGATAGCGGACCCCGGTCTCGAACCGGCCCTGCTCGCCGCCGAGTTCTGCCCCCGCACCTCGTAGAACGGCCGGGTTCCGGACAAAGATCCCAGTTCGCGACACTCGTTCGAGTGAAGCCGACGGTGACTGCGGCGAACCTCGGGCGACTCCGACCGCACCCCGGGTCCCTACAGCGGCGCGATGTCCGGCGCCCCCAACCGCGCCGCGTCCGCCGTCAGGTCGTCGGGCTGGCGTTGCGACTCCCGCTCGGCCTCCACCCGCTTCTCGTAGTGCTCGACCTCGCGCTCGATCTGGTCCTTGTCCCAGCCGAGCACCGGTGCCATCAACTCGGCCGCCTCACGGGCGCTGCGCGTGCCCCGGTCGAAGGTCTCGATCGAGATGCGGGTGCGGCGGGTGAGGACGTCGTCGAGGTGCCTGGCGCCCTCGTGCGAGGCGGCGTAGACGACCTCGGCGCGCAGGTAGTCGTCGGCGGCCTGGAGGGGTTCGCCGAGCGTGGGGTCCTTGGCGATGAGGTCGAGGACCTCCTCCGCCATCGACCCGAAACGGTTCAGCAGATGCTCCACGCGCACCACATGGATGCCGGTCTTGGAGGCGATCCGTGCCCGCGCGTTCCACAGCGCCCGGTATCCCTCCGCGCCGAGCAGCGGCACGTCCTCGGTGACGCACTCGGCGACCCGCATGTCGAGCCCGTGCACCGCCTCGTCCACGGCGTCCTTGGCCATCACCCGGTACGTCGTGTACTTGCCGCCCGCCACGACGACGAGCCCCGGAACCGGATGCGCGACCGTGTGCTCGCGCGACAGCTTGCTCGTGGCATCCGACTCACCGGCCAGCAACGGGCGCAGTCCCGCGTACACACCCTGGACGTCGTCTCTGGTCAGCGGCACCGCGAGCACCGAGTTCACGTGCTCCAGCAGGTAGTCGATGTCGGCGCTGGACGCGGCGGGGTGGGCCTTGTCGAGGTCCCAGTCGGTGTCGGTGGTGCCGACGATCCAGTGCCGGCCCCACGGGATCACGAACAGCACGGACTTCTCGGTGCGCAGGATCAGCCCGCTGGAGGAGTTGATGCGGTCCTTGGGGACGACCAGGTGGATGCCCTTGGAGGCCCGCACGTGGAACTGGCCGCGCTCGCCGACCATCGCCTGGGTGTCGTCGGTCCACACGCCCGTGGCGTTCACGATCTGCTTGGCGCGGATCTCGTACTCCCCGCCCGCCTCGACGTCCTGCACCCGGGCGCCGACCACGCGCTCACCCTCGCGCAGGAAACCGGTCACCCGCGCGCGGTTGGCGACTTTCGCGCCGTACGACGAGGCCGTGCGCACCAGGGTGGCCACATAGCGGGCGTCGTCCATCTGCGCGTCGTAGTACTGAAGGGCGCCGACCAGGGCGTCCTTCTTCAAGGCGGGCGCCACGCGCAGGGCGTGACGGCGGCTCAGGTGGCGGTGGGTGGGCAGGCCCCGGCCATGGGCGCGGGCCATGGACATCGCGTCGTAGAGCGCGACGCCCGAGCCGGCGTACAGGCGCTCCCAGCCCTTGTGCTGGAGCGGGTACAGGAACGCCACGGGCTTCACCAGGTGCGGGGCCAGCCGCTCCAGCAGCAGTCCGCGCTCCTTGAGCGCCTCGCGGACGAGGGCGAAGTCGAGCATCTCCAGATAGCGCAGACCTCCGTGGATGAGCTTGCTCGACCTGCTCGATGTGCCGGACGCCCAGTCGCGCGCCTCGACCAGTCCCGTGGACAGGCCGCGCGTCACCGCGTCGAGAGCGGTGCCCGCGCCGACCACGCCTCCGCCCACCACGAGCACATCCAGTTCGCGCTCGGCCATTCCCGCCAGTGCCTCGGCTCGCTGCGCCGGACCCAGTGTCGCTGTCCTCACCGCTGCCTCCCGCTATCGGTAGCGCCGGCCGCACCCGTTCGGCGAAGCCCGGTTCGTATCCCTCCTGCCCAAATTCTGACCGGGTTGCCCGACTTCAGCCACCACTCGCCCCCAGCCTGTGGACAACAATCACAGGACTGCCGAAAAACACAGCCGTCCAATCCCGCATAACGGTCATATTTACTCCTAGTCTGACATTGCGCTCGCTCGTTCTGTCCACAGGGCTTGCGCACCTGTCCCGCTTCGGTTATTGGGAAGGACGGCCCACGCCATGCCCGCAGATCTCGCCGTCATCGGACTCGGTCCTCTCGGCCTGCCCCTGGCCCAGGCCGCTGTCGCCGCCGGTATCGCCACGGTCGGCTTCAAGACCGGTCCTGAGGCCGGCTCCCTCAGCCCCGCCGAACTGCGCCGGATGCTCTCGGGGGGCTTCCGGCCGGCCACCAACCCCGCCGAGCTCGGCCGCGTACGCACCGCTGTGATCTGCGCGCCGACCCCCCGGGACGCCGACGGCGGCCTCGACCTCAGCCAGGTGGAGACGGCCGCCCGCGCCCTCGCGGCCCACCTGCGCCCGCACACCACGGTGATCCTGGAGTCACCGGTGCACCCCGGCACCACCGAGAACTTCCTGCGCCCCCTCCTCGAAGAGGGATCAGGTCTCCGGGCGGGCCGCGACTTCCACCTCGCCTACTCCCCCAGCCGCATCGACCCCGGCAACCGCGACTTCACCCCGGCCAACACCCCCAAGGTGATCGGCGGCCTCACCCCGGCCTGCACCGAGTCGGCCGCCGCCTTCTACGGCCGCCTCACCGACAAGGTGGTACGCGCGCGTGGCCTGCGCGAAGCGGAAACCGTGCAGCTACTGGAGACCAACTTCCGGCACGTCAACATCGCCCTCGTCAACGAAATGGCCGTCCTGTGCCACGACTTGGGCGTCGACCTCTGGGATGTCATCCGCTGCGCCGAGACCAAGCCGTTCGGCTACCAGGCCTTCCGCCCCGGCCCCGGCGTAGGCGGCCACGCGGTACCCCAGGACCTGACCGGCCACGGCCCCCGCCCCCTCCGCATGGTCGAACTCGCCCAGCAGGTCAACAACCAGATGCCCCGCTACGTCATCCAGCGCGCCGCCACGCTCCTCAACGAGCACGGCAAGTCCGCGCGCGGAGCACGGGTGTTGCTGCTCGGCGTCACCTATAAAGCCGACCTCGCCGACCAACAGGGCACCCCCGCCCAGGAGATCGCGATCCGCCTCATGGAACTCGGCGCCTCCGTCAGCTACCACGACCCCCACATCCCGTCCTGGAGCGTCCTGGACCGCCCGGTCCCCCGCGCGGACTCCCTCTACGAGGCGGCGGCCGACGCCGACCTGACGATCCTGCTCCAGCAGCACCGGACGTACGACCTCCAAGGCCTGTCCGTGAAAGCCCAGTTGCTGCTGGACACGCGCGGGGCGACACCGACGGGCGCGGCACACCGGCTCTGAGCACGAAAACGACTGGTCACAGGGTCACGTCGACCTGCTAATCTCCCCACACTCGTCGCACAGCTGTCGCATATCTGCGCGCACGCGACTCCGCTTCACTTTTCCTGTCTTCGCATCCCGTGGGGGGATTTCTGTCATGAGCGAGTCAGTCACGCCACCGCAGCCACAACCGGAGGCCCAGCCGCAGGCGCCCGCGCAGCCGCAGCCGGTCGACGGCAACCCGTACGCCCAGCAGCCCGGTGCCGTACCGCCGCCCCCGGCTCCGTACGCCCCGCCCGCTCCCCAGCGGAACACCATGGTGCTCGGCCTGGTGACCGCCGTCGCCGCGGCCCTGGTCGCCGCCGGCATCTACGGTGTCGTCATCGGCACCACCAAGCACGAGATCGGCTGGGCGGCGGTCGGCGTCGGCTTCGTGATCGGCCTCGCGGCGGGCAGGCTCGGCGGGCGCAACCCCGCGCTTCCCGTGGTCAGCGCCGTGCTGGCCCTGGGCGCGGTGTACCTCGGCCAGCTGGTCGGCGAGGCGATGATCGGCGCGGACGAACTCGGCGTGAACTTCAGCAAGGTGTTCTTCGACCACTTCGACGTGGTCCAGGAAGCCTGGAAGGCCGACGCCGACCCGCTCACCTTCGTCTTCTTCGCCATCGCGGCGTTCGCCGCGTTCTCCGGCACCAAGAAGGCGGCGCTCTGACCCCGGCGCGCGGGGTGTGCAGGGGGGCGCTTGAGGCGGAGTGTGCGTCGGGGGCTGGTGGCGTGCGACTCGCGGCGCCGGTACCGTAAGAAACAGGTGGAACCGGCCGTAGCGGGCTACTGCGGTTGGCTCTTGAAAAGTGAACGGAGTATCCACCCCTAGTTCATATAGGGGGTGGCCGCTGACCTTCCACCAACAAGGTGGAGCCCACCGCAGTAGGCCCTGCGGTGAGCTCCTGAAAAGTGAACGGAGTGTCCACCCCTAGTTCTTGTGGGGGTGGCCGCTCACTTTCCGCCGTGAATCCACAAGATCCACCTCCTCCGTTGCTTCACCATCCGAAGACGGATCCGGTCCCAGCGGGTGGGCTTGCGGTGACGACCCATGGGTGCGCCCCCTTCCGCGACGCCACCCATTGGCCCGGTAGGCGGCTCGTCGGAACTCGGGCCGGGCCCCGAGAGCCCGGGTCCGGAACCATGTCCCTGGAAGGGGGCGACCCAAAAGAACAGGGCCGCCGATCAAGGACACTAGCCGCCCGACACGGCCAAACGGCTCACAATCACCCCGAACGCAACCGTGCGCCCTCCAGTCCCAACACGCGCCCCACCACCCCCACTTGGGCACACGAAAGGGCCCGGACCACTCAGGCCCGGGCCCTTCGAAGCGTCGTAGAACCGCCTACCGCCTACCGCTTGTGCTGCGAGTCGGCCACCGTGACCTCGACCCGCTGGAACTCCTTCAGCTCGCTGTACCCGGTCGTCGCCATCGCGCGCCGCAGCGCCCCGAAGATGTTCATCGAGCCGTCGGGGATGTGGGACGGGCCGGTGAGGATCTCCTCGATCGTGCCGACCGTGCCGAGGTCGACCTTCTTGCCGCGCGGGAGTTCCTCGTTCACCGCCTCCATGCCCCAGTGGTGGCCCTTGCCCGGCGCGTCCGTCGCGCGGGCGAGCGGGGAGCCCATCATGACCGCGTCCGCGCCGCAGGCGATCGCCTTGGGGAGGTCGCCGGACCAGCCGACGCCGCCGTCGGCGATGACGTGCACGTACCGGCCGCCGGACTCGTCCATGTAGTCGCGGCGGGCGGCGGCGACGTCGGCGACAGCGGTGGCCATCGGGACCTGGATGCCCAGGACGTTGCGCGTGGTGTGCGCCGCGCCGCCGCCGAAGCCGACGAGGACGCCCGCCGCGCCGGTGCGCATCAGGTGCAGGGCCGCGGTGTACGTGGCGCAGCCACCGACGATCACCGGGACGTCCAGCTCGTAGATGAACTGCTTCAGGTTCAGCGGCTCGTGCGAACCCGACACGTGCTCCGCGGAAACCGTCGTACCGCGGATGACGAAGATGTCCACGCCCGCGTCGACGACGGCCTTGGAGAACTGGGCCGTGCGCTGCGGGGAGAGCGCGGCGGCGGTGACCACGCCCGAGTCGCGCACCTCCTTGATGCGCTGCCCGATCAGCTCCTCCTTGATGGGAGCGGCGTAGATCTCCTGGAGGCGGCGGGTCGCGGCGTCCACGTCCAGCTCGGTGATCTCGTCGAGGAGCGGCTGCGGGTCCTCGTACCGTGTCCAGAGGCCTTCGAGGTTCAGCACGCCGAGGCCGCCGAGCTCGCCGATGCGGATCGCGGTGGCCGGGGAGACGACCGAGTCCATGGGGGCGGCCAGGAAGGGCAGTTCGAAGCGGTAGGCGTCGATCTGCCAGGCGATCGAGACCTCCTTCGGGTCCCGCGTACGGCGGCTGGGGACGACGGCGATGTCGTCGAAGGCGTACGCCCGGCGGCCGCGCTTGCCGCGCCCGATCTCGATCTCAGTCACGTGTGTGGCCTTTCCTTCTGCGTCTCAGCGTCTTCCAGTATCGCCGACGAGCACGACAAGGGCGGCCCCGGTGTGTCCGGAGCCGCCCTTGAGGAAGCCTGCCGACTACTTGCTGCGGCTGTAGTTCGGTGCCTCGACCGTCATCTGGATGTCGTGCGGGTGGCTCTCCTTGAGGCCCGCCGACGTGATCCGGACGAAGCGGCCCTTGGTCTCCATCTCCCCGATGGTGGCCGCGCCCACATAGCCCATGGTCTGGCGCAGCCCGCCGACGAGCTGGTGCAGCACGTTGGCCAGCGGGCCGCGGTAGGGCACCTGGCCCTCGATGCCCTCGGGCACGAGCTTGTCGTCGGAGGCGACCTCGGCCTGGAAGTAGCGGTCCTTCGAGTACGACCGGCCCTGGCCGCGGGACTGCATCGCGCCGAGCGAGCCCATGCCGCGGTACGACTTGAACTGCTTGCCGTTGATGAACTGCAGCTCGCCCGGCGACTCCTCGCAGCCCGCGAGGAGGCTGCCCAGCATCACCGTGTCGGCGCCGGCGGCGAGCGCCTTGCCGATGTCGCCGGAGTACTGCAGGCCGCCGTCGCCGATGAGCGGAACGCCGGCCGCGCGGGCGGCGAGGGAGGCTTCGTAGATGGCGGTGACCTGCGGGACGCCGATCCCGGCGACGACACGGGTCGTACAGATCGAGCCGGGACCGACGCCGACCTTGATGCCGTCGACACCGGCGTCGATCAGGGCCTGGGCGCCGTCGCGGGTGGCTACGTTGCCGCCGATCACGTCGACGCCGACGCTCGACTTGATCTTCGCCATCCAGTTGAGGGCGTTGCTGTTGTGGCCGTGCGAGGTGTCGACGACCAGGAAGTCCACACCGGCCTCGGCCAGGGCCTGGGCGCGCTCAAGGGCCTCGGGGCTGGCGCCGACGGCGGCGCCGACGATGAGGCGGCCCTCGGCGTCCTTGGCGGCGTTCGGGTACTGCTCGGCCTTGACGAAGTCCTTGACCGTGATGAGGCCCTTGAGGATGCCGGCCTCGTCGACGAGGGGCAGCTTCTCGATCTTGTGGCGGCGCAGCAGCTGCATGGCGTCGGCGCCGGAGATGCCGACCTTGCCCGTGACCAGCGGCATCGGGGTCATGACCTCGCGCACCTGACGGGAGCGGTCGGTCTCGAAGGCCATGTCGCGGTTGGTGACGATGCCGAGCAGCTTGCCGTTGCCGTCGGTCACCGGGACGCCACTGATGCGGAACTTGGCGCACAGCGCGTCGGCCTCGCCGAGCGTGGCGTCCGGGTGCACGGTGATCGGGTCGGTGACCATGCCGGACTCGGAGCGCTTCACGAGGTCGACCTGGTTGACCTGGTCCTCGACCGAGAGGTTGCGGTGCAGGACACCGACACCGCCCTGGCGGGCCATCGCG
Source organism: Streptomyces sp. P5F9 (assembly GCF_057961495.1). NCBI lineage: Bacteria > Bacillati > Actinomycetota > Actinomycetes > Kitasatosporales > Streptomycetaceae > Streptomyces > Streptomyces sp. P5F9. The sequence continues at coordinate 13,331 of NZ_JBXVPZ010000133.1, forward strand.
ATCGCCATCCGCGACTCGGTCACCTTGTCCATCGCCGCGGAGAGCAGCGGGATGTTGACCCGGACGTTGCGCGAGATGCGGGACGAGGTGTCGACCGCGTTCGGGAGCACGTCGGACGCGCCCGGCAGCAGCAGCACGTCGTCGTAGGTCAGCCCTAGTGTCGCGAATTTGGCGGGCACTCCGTCGACGTTGGCAGTCATGACACCTTCCCCAAATGGCCTTGATCGGTGCGGATGTCCATGCTAACGGGAAGCAGGGGCCCCGAATTCCACGATTCCACGGCTGTGACCGACTCCGGGCTTCGTATGTTCGTACGTGATCGGTCGGCCAGCTGTTCAAGGAAGGCACCGCGAGCGAAGGCGCTGCTACGGAAGGCCCTACTGCTCGGCCAGTGCCCGCAGTCGGCTCAGTGCCCGGTGCTGGGCGACCCGGACCGCGCCGGGTGACATTCCCAACATCTGGCCGGTCTCCTCGGCGGTGAGGCCGACGGCGATGCGCAGCAGGAGCAGTTCTCGCTGGTTCTCCGGCAGGTTGGCCAGGAGTTTCTTGGCCCATTCGGCGTCGCTGCTGAGCAGGGCGCGCTCCTCGGGGCCCAGCGAGTCGTCCGGGCGCTCCGGCATCTCGTCGGAGGGGACGGCCGTGGAGCCGGGGTGGCGCATCGCGGCGCGCTGGAGGTCGGCGACCTTGTGGGCGGCGATGGCGAAGACGAAGGCCTCGAAGGGGCGGCCGGTGTCCTTGTAGCGGGGCAGGGCGAGGAGGACGGCGACGCAGACCTCCTGGGCGAGGTCCTCCACGAAGTGCCGTGCGTCGCCCGGGAGTCGGGACAGCCGGGTGCGGCAGTAGCGCAGGGCCAGTGGGTGGACGTGGGCGAGCAGATCGTGGGTCGCCTGCTCGTCTCCGTCGACCGCGCGAAGGACGAGTCCACCAATCGCCCCTGGGGCCCTGGCCGCCTCGTCGTCACGCATCGGTCCATGGTGCCTTGCGGCCGAAGGGTCCGTGGCACCGCGTCCGTTGTTGTGCACCGAAGCGTTATGAGCAGGTGCGCCGGAAGTCATCTCCTGCGCCCTCCCCTCCCGCTCGACCGACTCGTCCCCGAGGAACTCCACACCTCAAGGATGCGGCATCCGCGGCGAAACGAGCAGCGGGTGCCCGGCGGGCCCCTTCACCGTCCCCGCCCACCCGGTGGCGGGCGGGGATTCTCGTATCCCCGCTACGACCCACTGACCTGGTCCTAACGGACCAGACCCCACCGGAAACCGAGCGCCACGGCGTGTGCCCGGTCCGAGGCGCCGAGTTTCTTGAAGAGCCGCCGTGCGTGTGTTTTGACGGTGTCCTCGGAGAGGAACAGCTCACGGCCGATCTCCGCGTTGGAGCGGCCGTGGCTCATCCCTTCGAGGACCTGGATCTCGCGCGCGGTGAGCGTCGGTGCGGCGCCCATCTCGGCGGACCGCAGCCGGCGCGGGGCCAGTCGCCAGGTCGGGTCGGCGAGGGCCTGGGTGACCGTGGCCCGCAGTTCGGCGCGCGAGGCGTCCTTGTGCAGATAGCCGCGGGCGCCGGCCGCGACCGCGAGGGCCACGCCGTCCAGGTCTTCGGCGACGGTGAGCATGATGATGCGTGCGCCCGGGTCGGCGGACAGCAGCCGCCGCACGGTCTCGACACCGCCGAGTCCGGGCATGCGTACGTCCATCAGGATGAGGTCCGAGCGGTCGGCACCCCAGCGGCGGAGGACTTCCTCGCCGTTGGCCGCCGTCGTCACGCGCTCGACACCGGGCACGGTCGCGACCGCGCGGCGGAGCGCCTCTCGGGCAAGCGGGGAGTCGTCACAGACGAGGACGGATGTCATGGCCGCCCTCCGCAACTGATGCGCGTCACCTTGAGCCTCCAGGCTGGTACGAAATCGTCACCTGTGCGGTCGACCGTCTCGGACGCCTGTCCGAGCGCTTGTGTTTTCAACCGCCTCGCACTCTCAACGACGGTCACTCGAAAGAGTTACGGGGCCGTGTGCCATCTTCGGCACTCTACGTGAGGGTGCGGACACGGTGGAGACGTGCGCGGCCGACCCACAAGCTTTCATCACAACCGGTGCCCCATTCAGCCCTATTTCTTCCCTTTTGCTGGTGTCTGAGGCTAGATTCGCAATGAGTCATATTTTCATCTCCTTAGATCGTAGTTGTACGGTCGTGGACACCGTATCCGCCCATAACGGCTACAAGGGGTCACGCAATGGCAGATTTCTCCCGCCTTCCCGGACCGAACGCGGACCTGTGGGACTGGCAGCTCCTGGCTGCCTGCCGAGGGGTCGACAGCTCGCTCTTCTTTCATCCCGAGGGCGAGCGCGGTGCGGCACGAAGCGCTCGTGAGAACTCGGCCAAAGAGGTCTGCATGAGGTGCCCGGTCCGCGCACAGTGCGCGGCGCACGCGCTGGCGGTGCGCGAGCCGTACGGCGTCTGGGGCGGCCTGACCGAGGACGAGCGCGAAGAGCTCATGGGGCGTGCCCGCAACCGGCTGGTGTCGGCTTCGGCCGCCGGGGACATGGCTTCGAACAACTGAAGGAACGTTTCTCCAACTAGCTCCCCACCAGGGGCACGCTCAGCTCTCCACCAGGGGCACGCGCACGCGTGCCCCACTATTTTTCGCGGGCCTATTTTTCGCGGGCCGCCCGCGCCAGCTGGTCCAGGGTCGCCGCCACCGCCGGCACCCGCGCCAGGTCGGGCAGCGTCAGCGCGACGATCTCCCGCCGCACCGCCGGTTCCAGCGTCACCGTCCGCGCTCCCCTGGGCCGTACGGACTCGATGGCGAGCTGGGGAAGGACGGCGACGCCCAGGCCCGCGCTCACCAGGCCGACGACCGCCGGATAGTCGTCGGTCGCGAAGTCGATGCGCGGGGTGAAGCCGGCCCTCTCGCAGACCTCGACCAACTGGCCCCGGCAGCGCGGGCAGCCGGCGATCCAGGGGTCGTCGGCGAGTTCGCCGATGGCGACCGACCCCGCGCGCGCGTGCCGGTGTTTTTCCGGGACCAGGGCGACCAGGCGGTCACGGAGCAACGGTCGTACCACCAGGTCGGACCAGTCCTCGGCGCCCGCCGCCGTCTCGTAGCGGAAGGCGAGTGCGATGTCGCAGTCGCCCTCCCGGAGGAGGTCGACGGAGTTCGGCGGCTCGGCCTCCTCCAGGGAGACGCGGGTGCCGGGGTGCGCGGCGCGCAGGGCGGCCAGTGCGGTGGGGACGAGCGTCGAGCTGCCGCTGGGGAAGGAGACCAGGCGGACCCGGCCCGCGCGCAGGCCCGCGATCGCGGCGACCTCCTCCTCGGCCGCCGTCAGGCCGGCGAGGATGCCGGCGCCGTGCCGGACCAGGGCCTCCCCCGCCTGGGTCAGACGCATCTCACGGCCGGTGCGGATCAGCAGCGGGGTGCCGACCGAGGTCTCCAGGGCCTTCATCTGCTGGCTGACGGCGGGCTGGGTGCAGCCCAGTTCACGCCCGGCCGCCGAGAAGGAGCCGGTGGCGGCGACGGCGCGCAGCACACGGAGATGACGGGCCTCGATCATGCACCGAGCATAAGGTCCTCTTGGGTACGGCGACGAATAATGCGCCGCACCTTTGGGGCGCTCTCGTCTACCGTGCCGTCATGAAGCTTCTCTCGCTGAATCTGGGCCGGGCCACGGCCGTGCCGTACACGGACCAGCCCGACGGGGTGACCGGCATCGACAAGCGGCCGACCGACGCGCCCGTGCGGGTGAGCGCGCCCGGGCCGAAGGGCGTCGCCGGGAGCGGGCTGGCCGGGGACGCGGTGTGTCACCGGCGGCACCACGGGGGCGACGACCAGGCGGTGTACGCGGTCGCGCGTGAGGATCTCGACGACTGGGAGCGGGAGTTGGGGCGCCCACTGGCCAACGGTTCGTTCGGGGAGAACCTGACGACCCTGGGGCTCGACGTGTCCGGCGCGCGGATCGGCGAGCGCTGGCGGATCGGTCCCGAGGTGGTCCTGGAGGTCACCTGCGGGCGTATCCCGTGCCGTACCTTCCAGGACCATCTGGGCGAGCGGGGGTGGGTGAAACGGTTCACCGCCAAGGGTGCGCCGGGGGCCTATCTGCGGGTGATCGAGCCCGGTGAGATACGGGCGGGCGACGCGATCGAGATCGTGCACCGGCCCGGCCACGACGTGACGGTGGCCCTGCAGTTCCGTGCCGTGACGACCGAGCGGGAGCTGCTGCCGCGGCTCCTTCCGGCGGGCGAGGCGCTGCATCCGGAGTCACTGGCGCAGGCCCGGAAATATGTCGCGGAGTACCCGGGCTGACCTGCCGTCACGGCCCGTTCGACACGTTGTTCGACACGTGTTCGTCACGGATCGGGAGGGCCTGTGCAGAGATCGGACCGGCTTGCTCCGGGTCACTAATCTTGCGCCATGACAACGGCATTGATTACGGGATCGACCGCGGGGATCGGTGCCGCGTTCGCGCGGCGGCTCGCGGCGGACGGACACAACCTCGTGCTGGTGGCGCGGAACACCGAGCGGCTCGGGGAGCAGGCGACCGAACTGCACGACCGGCACGGCATCGAGGCGGAGGTGCTGACCGCCGACCTGGCCACGGACCAGGGCATCGACACGGTGGCCGCCCGCCTCGCCGACCGCAAGAACCCCGTCGACCTGCTGGTCAACAACGCGGGCTTCGGCAACAAGGGCCGCTATCTCGACGTACCGATGGCCGACGAGCTGAAGATGCTCAAGGTGCACTGCGAGGCGGTGCTGCGGCTGACCAGCGCGGCGACCGAGGCGATGCGGGAGCGCGGGCGCGGCGGGGTCGTCAACGTGGCGTCTGTGGCGGCCTTCGTACCGCGCGGGACGTACGGCGCGTCGAAGGCGTGGGTCGTGCAGTTCACGCAGGGCGCGGCCAAGGACCTGGCCGGCAGCGGCGTACGGCTGATGGCGCTGGCGCCCGGCTTCGTGCGGACCGAGTTCCACGAGCGGGCCGGGATGGGCACGGACAACATCCCGAACTGGATGTGGCTGGACGCGGACAAGCTGGTCGCGGCGGCGCTCGCGGATCTGTCACGCGGCAAGTCGCTGTCGATCCCGGACCCGCGCTACAAGGCGCTGATGGGTCTGGTGAAGGTGACTCCGCGGGCGGTGCTGGGCGGTGTCACGTCCAGGACCGGGCGGAAGTACGGCCCCCAGTGACGGGGTGACGCCGCCGCTCCGGTGGGACAATGGGCACATCTACCGGACCCAGGGGGGCCGGAGGCGGTGTCATGACGTTCGTACAGCTCATCGACTGCAAGACCAGTCGGTTCGACGAGATGAACCGGCTGATGGACACCTGGGTCGAGCAGACCAAAGGGAAGCGGACCGCCGCCCACAGCGTGATCGGCAAGGATCGTTCCGACGCCTCCCACTTCGTGGAGATCGTGGAGTTCCCCTCGTACGAGGAGGCGATGCGGAACTCGAAACTGCCGGAGACCGACCGGATCTTCCGGGAGATGGTCGCCCTGTGCGACGAGACGCCGACGTTCACGGACCTGGACGTGGTGCGGGACGAGGCGCTGTACGCGGCCACCGTACGACGGTTCTTCGAGACGGTCGCCGTGCCGGGCGAACTGCCGCCGCTGGACGGTCTGGTCGCCGAGAACTATCACGACCACGATCCCTCGAACGAGCAGGACACCGTGGGGATGGACCAGCTGCGGGCCGAGGTCGGGACGTGGCGCGGCGGCTTCGACATGGCGTTCACGGTCGAGGACCAGATCTCCCAGGGCGACCGGGTGGCCACCCGTTGGACCTGGAACGCCACCCACACCGGTGACTTCATGGGGATTCCGGCCAGCGGCAAGAAGGTCGTGATGACCGGGACGACCACCTTCCGGTGCCGGGACGACGGGAAGATCGCCGAGGGCTGGTGGCAGTACGACCGGCTGGGGCTGATGGCTCAGCTGGGGGCGCTGGACGCGCTGGAGCGCTGAGCGCGTCGGGGCAGGACCCCGGCAACAGGACCGCCCGCGAAGGGAGAAGCCCCCGTTCCGCACCGGAACGGGGGCTTCTTCGTGCGGGGTGACTCAGTGGGAGTGGCCGTGGCTGTGACCACCGGCGGCCGGCTCCTCCTCTTCCTTCTTCTCGACGACCAGGGTCTCGGTCGTGAGGAGCAGGGAGGCGATGGAGGCGGCGTTCTCCAGGGCGGAGCGGGTGACCTTGACCGGGTCGATGACGCCGGCCTTGACCAGGTCGCCGTACTCGCCGGTCGCGGCGTTGAAGCCCTGGCCCTTTTCGAGCTCGGCGACCTTGGAGGTGATGACGTAGCCCTCCAGGCCGGCGTTCTCGGCGATCCAGCGCAGCGGCTCGACGACCGCGCGGCGCACGACCGCGACACCGGTGGCCTCGTCGCCGGTCTTGTCGAGGTTGCCCTCCAGGACCTTGGCGGCGTGCACCAGAGCGGAGCCACCACCGGAGACGATGCCCTCCTCGACCGCGGCGCGGGTCGCGGAGATGGCGTCCTCCAGACGGTGCTTCTTCTCCTTCAGCTCCACCTCGGTGGCGGCACCGACCTTGATCACGCACACGCCGCCGGCCAGCTTCGCGAGGCGCTCCTGGAGCTTCTCGCGGTCCCAGTCGGAGTCCGTGTTCTCGATCTCGGCCTTGATCTGGTTGACGCGGCCCACGACCTCGGAGGAGTCACCGGCACCGTCGACGACGGTCGTGTCGTCCTTGGTGACCGTCACGCGGCGGGCGGAGCCCAGCACGTCCAGGCCGACCTGGTCGAGCTTGAGGCCGACCTCCTCGGCGATGACCTGACCGCCGGTGAGGGTGGCGAGGTCGCCGAGCATCGCCTTGCGGCGGTCGCCGAAGCCGGGGGCCTTGACCGCGACCGCGTTGAACGTGCCGCGGATCTTGTTCACGACCAGGGTCGACAGGGCCTCGCCCTCGACGTCCTCGGCGATGATCAGCAGCGGCTTGGAGGCGTTGGCCTGGATGACCTTCTCCAGCAGCGGCAGCAGGTCCTGGATGGAGCTGATCTTGCCCTGGTGGATGAGGATGTACGGGTCTTCGAGGACCGCTTCCATGCGCTCCTGGTCCGTCACGAAGTACGGCGACAGGTAGCCCTTGTCGAAGGCCATGCCCTCGGTGAAGTCCAGCTCCAGACCGAAGGTGTTGGACTCCTCGACGGTGATGACACCGTCCTTGCCGACCTTGTCCATCGCCTCGGCGATGAGCTCGCCGACCTGGCTGTCCTGCGCGGACAGCCCGGCTACGGCGGCGATGTCGGCCTTGTCGTCGATGGGCCGCGCGGTGGCGAGCAGCTCGTCGGAGACGGCCTTGACGGCGGCGTCGATGCCCTTCTTCAGGGCGGCCGGGGAGGCACCCGCGGCGACGTTGCGCAGGCCCTCGCGCACGAGCGCCTGGGCGAGCACGGTGGCGGTGGTGGTGCCGTCACCCGCGATGTCGTTGGTCTTGGTCGCCACCTCCTTCACCAGCTGGGCACCGAGGTTCTCGTACGGGTCCTCCAGCTCGACCTCGCGGGCGATGGTGACACCGTCGTTGGTGATGGTGGGGGCGCCGAACTTCTTGTCGATGACGACGTTGCGGCCCTTGGGGCCGATCGTCACCTTCACCGTGTCGGCAAGCTTGTTGACGCCGCGCTCAAGGGCGCGACGGGCGTCCTCGTCGAACTTCAGGATCTTCGCCATGGGAGCGGTTCAGCCCTCTCGGAAAACGTGGGTGAAACGAACTACGCCCCTGACGCCCGGCTTCATAAGGTCGCGGGGGCCAGGGGCGCAGCTCACTGCAAAACTGGGTGTATCGGTGAAGCTCAGTACATCCGGGTGGTACCGGGTGAACTACTTCTCGATGACCGCGAGCACGTCGCGGGCCGAGAGGACGAGGTACTCCTCGCCCTGGTACTTCACTTCGGTGCCGCCGTACTTGCTGTACAGCACGATGTCGCCGGTCTGGACGTCGAGCGGCAGGCGCTCGCCGTTCTCGAAGCGACCCGGGCCCACGGCGAGGACGACGCCCTCCTGGGGCTTCTCCTTCGCGGTGTCCGGAATGACCAGGCCAGAGGCCGTGGTCTGCTCGGCTTCGAGCGCCTGGACCACAATGCGGTCTTCGAGCGGCTTGATGGCAACCTTGGAGCTGGCGGTCGTCACGATCCGACCTCCCCCTTCGGAGATCTCACGGGGTTAACTGTCTGAGGTGGCGACCAGGTCGATCCGTCGTCGCGGGTGCCGGACCTGCCCGTCGCTATTGGCACTCTCCAGGGGGGAGTGCCAGGTCTGAGACTATGACTGCGATTAGCACTCGGTCAAGCGGAGTGCCAATGCCCGCGGCGCCGCACCGGAATTTTGCCGTCGCCCTGAGCTGTCTGGCGGACCCGTGCTTGACCCCGCCGCCCCTGGCGGGCTGCGCCCCCAGAC
>NZ_JBXVPZ010000134.1:0-21694 GCF_057961495.1 Streptomyces sp. P5F9
GATCAAGGAGTACGCGGCGCTGGGGATCGAGGAGTTCGTGCTGTCCGGGTATCCGCACCTGGAGGAGGCGTACTGGTTCGGGGAGGGCGTGCTGCCGAGGCTCGCGGCGGAGGGCGTGTGGCAGCACCCTGTCGGTGAGCAGAAGGCTTCTGCGGCACAGGTGCCGTTCGCCAGTTGACGGGGCCGGCTGCCTGCGGCCCAACTCCCCGCCCCTTGAAGGTCGTTGCGGGGGCGGTGGGCGCGCGTGGTCAGAACCAGTGCAGGCAGTGCGGGGAGCGGTCGGCGCGGAAGAGGGCGTCGGCCAGGGCGGCCGCGCCCGGGCGGTGGGCCCGGATGTGGCCGGCCCGCACGAGCGTGCTCGGGGCGGTGCCGCCGAGGTAGACCGAGCCCAGATCGCACACGTCCAGGGACAGGTCGGGCTCCCGGCCCGTCGGCACGCAGTCGGCCTTGCCGTCCCGGACGGTCAGCAGGTAGCGGCCGTGGTCGTCCAGGAACGGGTCGTCGACGGCGAGGACGAGTTCGCCGTCCGTGAACCAGCCGCGCGCGGTCAGCGCGCGCGGGACGTCCAGCAGCCGTACCCAGAGCCAGTCCATGTCGCCGCTCACCTCGCCGGCGCGGAAGTCCGTGAGCTGCCGGCGGAGCGGGTGCTGGGGCGGGACGTGCTTGAACACGACCTGGGAGACGAGGTCGTGGCCGAGCACGAACCGGGCCAGGGCCGTGAAGACGGCGTCGTCGGCGGCGATGGTCTCGTCGACCGTCAGGGTGCCGGACTCGATCGAGTAGCCGGCGTACCCGTCAGCGACGCCGTCGGCGTCCCGGTGGAGGGCGATGTAGCGCGGTGCCGGCGAGATCGGGGGCTGCCCCGCGCGCAGAGCCCACCAGCGGTGCGGCCGGGACAGCGCGCCGGGCTGGGCGCGGCGGTACCGGTCGTAGACCTCTTCCAGGATCTCGCCGCACTCGGCACGACGCAGTACCTCGACCGAGCCGTTGTCCGCGACGGCGGCCGGCGCGTCGGCCACTGCGCGCGCCCGGGGAACGGCGAAGGCGGCCTTGTGGCGCGGCACCGTCAGCCGCGCCGTGTAGGTCGCCGGTCCGTAGCCGAACCTGCCGTAGATCGTGGCCTCGGAGGCCAGCAGCACGGAGAGGACCTCTCCGCGGGCCCGCAGTCCGGTGAGCTGATGCCGCATCATCGCGCTGAGCACGCCCTGGCGCCGGTGCGAGGGCAGGACGCCGACGGCGGTCACCCCGGGGGCCGGGACGAGGGTCTCACCGGGCAGGGTGAGTTCGAAGGGGTACGTGGCCGCGGTTCCGACGGGCCGCCCGTCCGCCGTGAGGGCGAGCAGGCAGCGGTCCATCTCCAGCGCCGACCACCACAGCCCGCCACCGTCGACCGGGGTTCCCGGGAAGAGCCCGAACGCGGCGTGGACCGTGTCGACGAAGACGTCAAGATCCTCGTCGGTCGTGGGACGGATCTCCATCGCTGCCGCTTCCTCCCGGATACCGGCACCACCACCCGTGGTGTCCCGCCACAGTTGAGCGCTGCTCCGTGACCAGGTCAAGCGAATTACGGCCGGTCGGCCAGTGCCTTCAGGTGGACCCGTCTCGACTCCGCCGTCTGGCCCTGAACCAGGAGGAACAGGGCCTCCCGCGCGAGGCGTTGGGCCTTGCCCGTCAGGGACAGTGATTTGCCGCCTCCAGCCACCACCGCGGCCGTGGTCGCCGTCATGAGCACCTCGTACGCCTGCGTCCTGAGTGCCAGCCGCTCCTCCAGGTGCTCGTGCGGAACGGGATGGTCGGCCAGGGCGTAGGCCTGCTTGCGTACGTTGTCGAGACGCGTGCGGATCGGGCCGGACGTGTCCTCGTCCAGCAGCGCGAGGGCTGCCTCCGCGACGCCGAAGACCGCCGGTGACGCGTTCGTCGGTTTGGGACGGTCGGTCTTCGCCCAGTCCGCGTACGGCGCGCGCAGTGCGACCGCGTCCTCCGGCAGCCACAGGCCGTCCAGCTCCAGCGACACCGTGCGGGACGCGGTGAGTGCCGCCAGCCGCATCGGGTCGGACGGCCGCAACCCCTCCTGCTGCCGCGCCTCCGTGAAGGCGAACAACGCCTCGTCCGCGTCCGTCACCCCCGCGAGCAGCATCACGTCGTTCAGACCCCAGCCCGTGTACCAGGGCACCGTCCCGTCGAAGCGCCAGCCGCCCCGATCCCGCGTGACCCGCACCGGGACCCGGGGGTACGCCCGCAGGTGCGCGTAGGCCACCCCGGACATCAGCCCGCCTCGCGCGAGTGGGCCCAACAGGCGTTCCCGCACGGGCAGTTCGCTCTTCGTCAGGGTCAGTACCGGTGTGTGGTGCTGCGTCTGCACGAACCACGTCGAGCAGCATGCACCGGCCAGGATCTCCGCCGTCTCCCGGGCCACCGAGGCGGGTGCCGCCGAGCCGCCGTAGGCCACGGGTGCGCTCACGCCCAGCAGGCCGGAGCGTTTGACCGCCTCGATGTGGCTTGCCGGGACGCCTTCCTGGTCGACCTTTTCGGCGTGCGGGGCGAGGAGGTCGTCCGCGAGGTGTCGGGCGCGGGTGACGAGGAAGTGGTCGGTCATGCGGGAGATTCTGCCGATCGGGCGGGTCGGGCACGCGCGACGCTCCGGCCCGTGGCGTAGGACGCGGGCCGGAGCGGTGGGAACGCGGGGGTCAGTCCGCCGAGCGTACGGCGGGCATCGCCAGGTCGACCGGGCCCGTGGCGCCGGGGGCACTCTTGCAGGAGTCGTGGCAGTCCTTCTCCAGGCTGCAGCACAGGGAGCAGATCGGACCGGAGTGGAAGGGGCAGTTCGCCACGTCGGGACGCTCGAAGTCCGTGGTGCAGACAGTGCAGTTGAGGATGACGGCCGAGGGGTATCCGTCCGCGTCGAGCAGCGGTTCCTCCAGGTCGTCGAGGCGGGCGATGTAGTACTTGCCCTTGGTGAGGTACGCGAACAGCGGCGAGAGGACCATCGCCAGGAACAGGGCGATGAAGGGCGAGTACGCCTTGCCGTAGTCGCCGAACGCCTCGAAGTACGCGGCGATGGAGACCGCCGACGCGATGAGCATCGAGCCGAAGCCGACCGGGTTGAAGTTGTACAGGTGGGCGCGCTTGAACTCGATGTAGGACGGGCTGAGTTTGAGCGGCTTGTTGATGACGAGGTCCGCGACGACCGCGCCGATCCAGGCGATGGCCACGTTGGAGTAGAAGCCGAGCACGGTGTTGAGGAAGCCGAAGACGCCGCCCTCCATCAGGGCCAGCGCGATGCCGACGTTGAGGAAGATGTAGACCACGCGGCCCGGGTGACGGTGTGTCAGGCGGGAGAAGAAGTTCGACCAGGACAGCGAACCGGAGTACGCGTTCGTCGAGTTGATCTTCACCTGGGACAGGATCACGAAGAACGTGGCCAGACCCAGGGCGACCGGAGCGGCGAAGGTCTTGAAGCCGGACACGTACTGCTGGATGGGCTCGTTGGCCTTGGCCAGGCCCACGCTGCCGGCGATGTAGAAGGCGAGGAACGCGCCGCCCATCTGCTTCGCCGCACCGAGAACGACCCAGCCCGGGCCCGCGGAGAGCACCGCGCCCCACCACTTCTTGGCGTTCTCGGGGGTCTTGTCGGGCATGAAGCGCAGGTAGTCGACCTGCTCACCGATCTGCGCGATCAACGACAGTGCGACACCGGCACCCGCGCCGACACCGAGCATGCTGATGCTGGAACCGGTGGGGGAGTTGCCCGCGAAGTGGGTGAACTGCGAGAACTTGCCGGGCTCCTGGATCGCGATGGACACGAACGGCGCGACCATCAGCACCAGCCACACCGGCTGGGTCCACACCTGCATCTTGGAGAGCGCGGTCATGCCGTAGATCACCAGCGGCAGGATGATCAGCGAGCAGATCAAGTAGCCGACGGCCAGCGGGATATGGAGGCCCAGGTCCAGCGCCTGCGCCATGATCGAGCCCTCTAGGGCGAAGAAGATGAAGGTGAAGCTGGCGTAGATGACCGACGTGAGGGTCGAGCCGAGGTAGCCGAAGCCCGCGCCCCGGGTCAACAGGTCCATGTCGATGGAGTACTTGGCCGAGTAGTACGAGATCGGGATGCCGGTGAGGAAGATCGTCACCGCCGCCGCCAGGATGGCCACCATGGCGCTGGAGAAGCCGTTCGAGATCGCGATGGAACCGCCGATGGCGAAGTCGGCGAGGTACGCGATGCCGCCCAGGGCGGTGGTGGCCACCACGTAGGGCGTCCAGCGGCGGAAGGACTTCGGCGCGTAGCGCAGCGAGTAGTCCTCCAGCGTGTCGTTCTTCGCCCAGTCGTTGTAGGTCCGTCCGGCAGCCGTTGCCGGCGCCTCTTTGTCGACGATCTCCGTCACGACACTTCCCTCTTCCACGGGTGTGGGTCACCTCCCGGACGGCCCGGGGGAGTTGGACGGAAGAGTCACGCCGAATTGTTTCCCGACCGTTTCGCCTGCTTTAAATGGAAGGGCTTTCAAAATTCTTTTGGCGACGCGCGTAGATTTAATCAATGCTTCCTGTGGAAACTATTCCTGGAGGAAGGTACTCTCGGCCGGAGCAGGTGGGAAGGTCAGAGTTGGGCGACGATGTCGAAGTCGAAGGCGTCCGCCCGCGCCAGGTACAGCCGTTGGCGGAGGTGATTGCCGTGCAGACGCAGTACGCCTCGCGGGCCCTCGTACGAGACGGTGCCGCCCACCGCGCACATGGCGCCCACATCGAGCGACCGCGCTTGCTCGGCCAGGGCCGCGAGCAGTCGTACGCCTTCGAAACACGACTCGCCGAGGCTGCCCACGACGGGTGCCTCCACGCCGAAGCGGGCCGCGTAACGCCCGCTGAAATCAAGGCTTTCGGCGGTCGCCAGGGTCTCGAAATACCCGGCCGCCGCCCACAGTCCCTCGGTAGCCTCCGCGCCGGTGGACAGCAGGATGTTCTCGTCCATGTGCGTGCTCAGCCGCAGACACCGCTGATGCAGCCCGCGCTCGGCGAACGCCCGGTTGAAGCGCGCCGCGTCGTCCCCGACCAGCAGCATCAGGACGGCGTCCGCCTCGCACCGCTCGATCCGGCGCAGCACCGGCCCGAACTCGTACGTCCCGAGCGGCACGAACGCCTCGCCCTGCACCCGGCCGCCGCAGTCCCGTGCGTAGCGGCGCGCGGCCCGGGCGGTCACGCGCGGCCACACGTAGTCGTTGCCCACCGTGCACCAGCGCCGTACGCCGGTCTCCTCCGCCAACAGCCGCATGGCGGGCAGGAGTTGGGCCGCGTCGGTCTCGCCGGTGAGGAAGACGCCCGGCGTGCGCTCGCCGCCCTCGTACTGCGCGGTGTAGACGTACGGCACCCGGCCCGCGATGCGCGGTACCAGCGCCTTGCGGACCGCCGAGGTGTGCCAGCCGACCACGGCGTCGACCGCGCGCATCGACACCAACGTCTCGACCTCGGCGGCCACTTGCTCCGCCGGCGCGCCGCCGTCCACCACGACGAGACGGACCTCGCGGCCCAACACCCCGCCGGTGGCGTTGAGTTCCTCCACGGCGAGCTGTGCGGCCAGTTCGCAGGACGGGCCGAAGACGCCCGCCGGACCCCGCAGGGGTACGACCAGTGCCACGACCAGGGTCTTGACCGGGCCGCTGATCCGCCCGGGTGGCAGGGGATGCACCAGACCACCTCCGTGAGGGCGTGAGGGCACGGAAACCGGTCCCGGCCCCGGCGCCCTCGCAGAGGCTCGTAATCTGAACCGCACAGTAGACCTACCGGAAGGACAGCGGCAATGTCGTCCGTACCGTCGCCGGGCCTCGCCCACCTGCTGAGTCACGCCGAGCGGCGGCTGGGCCTGCGCATGACCGCCGTGCTGGCCGAGGAGAACTGCTCGGTCGAACAGTGGCGCGTCCTGTCGGTCATCGCCGACGGCAAGGGCCATCCGATGACCGAGATCGCCGACCAGGTGCTGATGCCGGCCCCGAGCCTCACCAAACTGGTCGACCGGATGGTCGCCGACAACCTGGTCTACCGCCGCCCAGACCGTGCCGACCGCCGCCGCGTCCTGCTCCACCTCACCCCGCGCGGCCGCACCCTCCACCAGCGTGCGGCCCACCGCCTCCTCGCCGACCAGACCCGGCTCCTCGACGCGATCGACGACCAGGGGGCCCTCGTACGACTGCTGGCTCGGCTTACGGCGGCCCTCGACCAGGACCCCGTAGAAGAGTCCGCGGACGAACCCGCGGAGAAGATCCTGCCGGTGTCCTGAGGCGATCCACGACCCTGGGACAGGTTCACCACGGGAGGTTCCCGGATCGGTCGATGAACTGGCCCGTCGGTCCGTCCGGGCCGATCGTCGCGAGGGTCACGATGGACTCCGCGCCGTCGGCGACGCTGTGTCCGAGGCCGCCGGTGAAGTCGGTCGCGGTCTGCCCGGGGTCCGCGGCGTTGACCTTCACGTCCTTCAGTTCCTTGGCGTACTGCGTCGTGAGCATCGTGACCGCGGCCTTCGAGGCGCAGTAGAGGGGCAGGGCGTACCGCGACTCGATCCGCGCCGGGTCCTGGGTCATGCCGAAGGAGCCCATCCCGCTGGACACGTTGACGATGACGGGGTTCGGCGACGTGCGCAGCAGCGGAAGGAAGGCGTGCGTAACGCGCACGATCCCGACGACGTTCACGTCGAGCACGGCGCTCACGTCGGCCGCGGTGTACTCCTCGACGGGGCCGACCCTGCCGAGGATCCCGGCGTTGTTGACCAGGACGTCGATCGTTCCCTCGTGCGCGGCGACATCCGCGGCCGCGGCCCGGACCGAGGCGTCGTCGGTCACGTCGATCCGGACGAAGCGGGCGCCGAGCGCCTCTGCCGCGGCCCGGCCGCGCTCACGGTCGCGGGCACCGAGGAGAACGGTGTGCCCCGCCTCGACGAGGCGACGAGCGGTTTCAAGACCGAGGGACCTGTTGGCCCCGGTGATGAAGGTGGTGGTCATGCCGGCTCCTCCTGCTCCGGACAGCACGGTCGTGCGCTGTTCACGCACTCCATGCTGGGTTCCCGGGAGGGTCGGGGGGAGCTACGGAACTTCCTGGTACCGCGCGTACCACCCGGCAGACTTGTCCACCGGACGGGCCGGAACGCGGGCCGTCATGTCTGCGGAGACATCCTCTGGACCCCGATGGCCGCGAGGAGTTCGAGTTTGCTGCGGGCGTCGGTGCCCGGCTGCGGCGTGTACACCACGAGGCGGAGGTTCGTGTCCTGGGTGGTGAGGATGTCGGAGTTCAGGACGATGTCTCCGACATCCGGGTGCTGGACGAGTTTGTGCGCGCTCTGGTGACCGCCCACCGCCCTGCGGCTCCACAGCTCGCGGAACCGTGGGCTGAGATCCAGCCTCGACACCAACGCCGCGAGGTCGGGATCGTCGGGGTACCGGCTCGTCGTCGCGCGCAGGTCGGCGACGAGGGACTCCTCGAACGCCGATCGTTCGGCCGCCGTCTGCCGGACCCGGGGCAGCTCACCCAGGAACTGCCAGACCAGGACGTTGCGGTCGCCCGCACCGTGGACCGTGGGATCGCCGAACGTGGCCGCGAACAGCGGATTCCAGTGCAGCAACTGCCAGGTGGCGTCGTAGATCGCCAACGGGTTTCCGGTGAGCTGGTCCACGATCCGGTACAGGCTCCCCGGGATCATGCGCGGAACCCGGGCCGGATCCGCCGCGTGCCCGGCCATGCGCAAAAGGTGAGCGTGCTCGTCGTCGGACAGGTGCAGGGCGCGGGCCAGGGCCGAGCAGACCTGCGCCGAGGGGGTCGCCACCCGCCCCTGCTCCAGCCGGACCACGTATTCGACCGAGATGCCGGCCAGCGTCGCCAGCTCCGCGCGTCGCAGACCGGGGACCCGACGGGGCGATCCGTGTGCGAAGCCCACCGTGGCGGGATCCAGCCGGTCCCGCCACGCCCGCAGCGCGGCACCGAGTTGATCCATGCACACCATCCTCCCGCACGCCCCGCCCCGCTGGGTGGTACGCGCTGTACCACGAAGCCCTGTCGAGTCGTGAACGGCGCACAACGACGCTGTTCGGAGCCAGGAGGAGCAACCATGACCACCACGTCGAACCACTACGTCACCGCGTCACGCAACGACGCGGGCAACATCGACTACGAGGCTCACCAGGTCGAGGGAGAACCGGGCACGTTCGTCGTCTTCGAGCGCTGCGAGAGTCGCGAGGCCCTCGACGGCCACCTGCGGGCACCCCGCATGCAGGACCTGGTGCCCCGACTGCTGGAACTGATGGACGGCGGCATCGAGGACGGGATCCGCTTCCTGCAGCCGTTCCGCCCGGCACGGTCGGCCGACCCGCCCGGATCACAAGTCGGCTGAGGACCGCGCGCAGAAGAAAACGGTCACCTCCTGAGGCGAGGTGTCGATCCGGCACCATGGCGTTCGTGTAGGAGGTGAGAGAAACCCCCTGCACCCTGGAGGACGTCATGCAGCACTACCTGCTCAGCGTGATCACCCCGACCGACGGACAGATGCCCTCGCCCGAGGAGATGGCGGAGATCGGCCGCAAGCTGGAGATTTTCCACGACGAACTGGAAGCCGCCGGTGCCTGGGTCTTCGCCGGTGGCCTGCACGGGCCGGAGACGGCCACCGTGCTGCGCCCCAAGGACGGCGACGTGCTGATCACCGACGGGCCGTTCGCCGAGGGCAAGGAGTATCTGGGCGGGCTCTGCCTGATCAAGGCGGCCGATCTGGACGCGGCCCTGGAGTGGGGGAAGCGGGCGACCTGGGCCACCACGCTGCCCGTCGAGGTGCGCCCCTTCATGAACACGGCCGAGGACTGATGCCGTTCGACACCGACATCGAGGCCGTCTTCCGTGCCGAGTACGGGCGGGCGGTCTCGGTCCTGGTCCGCTTCCTCGGTGACATCGACCTCGCCGAGGAAGCGGTCCAGGACGCCTTCACCACGGCCGTGCGGAAGTGGCCGGAGACCGGCGTGCCGCCGAGCCCGGCCGGGTGGATCATCACGACCGCCCGCAACCGCGCGATCGACCGGCTGCGCCGCGAGTCGTCCCGGGAGGCCCGCCACGCCGAGGCCGCCCTGCTGTACGCGTCCGACGCGCCCGCCGAGGAGGGACCCGTGCGCGACGACCGGCTCCGCCTGATCTTCACCTGCTGTCACCCCGCGCTCGCCACCCAGGCCCAGGTCGCGCTCACCCTGCGCCTGCTCGGCGGTCTCACCACCGCCCGGATCGCCCGCGCCTTCCTGGTCCCCGAACCGACGATGGCCCAACGCCTCGTCCGCGCCAAGGCCAAGATCCGCGACGCGCGGATCCCGTACCGCGTGCCGCGCGACGCCGACCTCCCCGACCGGCTGACGGGCGTGCTGGCCGTCGTCTACCTGATCTTCAACGAGGGCTACACGGACTCGCCCGAACTGTGCGCCGAAGCCCTGCGCCTCGGCTGTCTCCTCTCCGAACTCATGCCGGACGAGCCCGAGGTCACCGGCCTGCTCGCCCTGATGCTGCTCATCGAATCGCGCCGGGCCGCTCGGGCGGGCGCGGACGGTGAGCTGGTGCCGTTGCCCGAGCAGGACCGCGAGCGGTGGGACGGCGAGCTGATCGCCGACGGCCAGTCACTCGTACGGCGGTGCCTGCGGCTGAACAACCCCGGGCCGTACCAGATCCAGGCCGCGATCAACGCCGTGCACAGCGACGCCCCGACCGCGGACGCGACGGACTGGGGGCAGATCCTCCAGCTGTACGACCAGCTGATGGCCGTCGCCCCGGGCCCGGTCGTCGCCCTGAACCGGGCTGTCGCCGTCGCCGAGGTCGACGGTCCGCGCAAGGCCCTCGACCTCGTCGACACGCTGGACCTCGGCGAGTACCACGTCCTGCACGCCGTCCGCGCCGATCTGCTGCGCCGGCTGGGCCGCGACACCGAGGCCGTCGAGGCGTACGAGGCGGCCATCGCCCGCACAGGGAGCGCGGCGGAACGCGGCTATCTGGAACGCCGGCGCCGGGAACTCGTCCGCATGTGACAGCCGCGAGGCGGAGGGTGACCATGGCGGCACCGGAATATTTCCCGGTGCAAGAATGGTTGCTATATACACCTGACCGTCGAGAACCCCCACGCACCAGCAGCGAGGCACCGTGAACCAGTCCAGCCCCGAGCAGTCCGCCGACATCGTCGCGCGGCTGCGCGCCACCTTCCGTACCGGCCGCACCAAGCCCGTCGAGTGGCGCATCACCCAGCTGCGCCGCCTGCGCGACCTGCTCACGGAACACGGCGACGACCTCGCCGCCGCCCTCCACGCCGACCTCGGCAAGAGCGCCGCCGAGTCCCAGCGCACCGAGATCGGCTTCACGATCCGCGAGATCGACCACACCCTCGACCACCTTGAGGAATGGCTGCGCCCCGAGTCCGCCCCCGTACCGGCCCACCTCGGCACGGACGCGACCGCCTGGACGCAGTACGACCCGCTCGGTGTCGTCCTCGTGATCGCCCCCTGGAACTATCCGCTCCAGCTGCTGCTGACCCCGGTCGTCGGCGCGCTCGCCTCCGGTGACGCGGTGGTCGTCAAGCCCAGCGAGATGGCCCCGGCGACCTCCGCCGCCATCGCCCGGCTGCTGCCCGCCTACCTCGACACCGACGCGGTCGCCGTCGTCGAGGGCGGCATCCCCGAGACCACGGCCCTGCTCGCCGAGCACTTCGACCACATCTTCTACACCGGCAACGGCGCCGTCGGCCGCATCGTCCTGCGCGCCGCCGCCGAGCACTTGACCCCGGTCGCCCTCGAACTCGGCGGCAAATCACCGGCGTTCGTCGACCGCGACGCCGATCTCGCCGTCGTCGCCGACCGGTTGGCGCGCGGCAAGTTCCTCAACGCCGGCCAGACGTGCGTCGCCCCCGACTACGTCCTGACCGACCCGGAGACCGCCGCCGCGCTCGAACCCCTGCTCGTGACCGCCGTCGAGAAGGTCTACGGCGCCGATCCGCAGACCTCCGGCGAGTACGGCCGTATCGTCAACGAGCGCCACTTCGACCGGCTCGCCGGACTGCTCGACTCCGGCCGGGTCGTCGTCGGCGGACGCAGCGACCGCGGTGACAAGTACATCGCGCCGACCGTCCTCGCCGACGTGGACCCGGAGGCGCCCGTCATGGCGGAGGAGATCTTCGGTCCGATCCTGCCGATCGTCACCGTCCCCGACCTCGACGCGGCGATCGCGTTCATCACCGACCGCGACAAGCCCCTCGCCCTGTACGTCTTCACGGACTCCGACGACACCCGCGCCCGGATCGCCGCCGAGACCTCCTCCGGCGCCATCGGCTACGGCCTCCCGCTCGCCCACCTCACCGTCTCCGACCTGCCCTTCGGCGGCGTGGGCGAGAGCGGCATGGGCAACTACCACGGCCGCTACTCCATCGAGACGTTCAGCCACCGCAAGGCGCTGCTGGAGAAGCCGCTCGTCTGACGGGCGGGCTCCTCTATCACCGGTCGCTTATATAAGCGACCGGTGATACTTTTGGGCGCATGCACGCTTTCGATGTGCTCGGAGACCCCGTGCGCCGCCGCATCCTGGAGCTGCTCGCCGAGGGCGAGCAGCCCGCCGGCACGGTCAGCGATGTCGTCCGGCGCGAGTTCGGGATAACGCAGCCCGCGGTCTCCCAGCATCTGAAGGTGCTGCGGGAGAACGGTTTCGCGACGGTACGGCCGGATGGCACCCGGCGCCTGTACGCGGTCGACTCCGAGCCGCTGCGGGACATCGACGCCTGGCTCGACCGGTTCCGCCGCTACTGGACCCCTCATCTGGACGCCCTGGCCACCGAGTTGGCCCGGGGCAAGCGCGAGCGCCGGCTCCGCGAGTCCGACGACAGCCCCGACGAGTCGAGGAGCACTCCATGATCGACGTCACCCACCAGATCAACTCCGTGAGCCGCAAGGTCGGTCGGCGCGTCTTCAAGGCCGGCGAGGCCCGCGTGGTGACCGTCGGCCAGTCCTACGACTCACCGGTCGAGGACGTCTGGGACGCCTGCACCAACCCCGAGCGCATCCCGCGCTGGTTCCTGCCGGTCACGGGCGAACTGCGGCCGGGCGGGAAGTACCAGTTGCAGGGCAACGCGGGCGGCACCGTCGAGCGCTGCGAGCCGCCCAACACCTTCTTCGCGACCTGGGAGTTCGGCGGCGAAGTGAGCTGGATCGAGCTGCGGTTGACGCCCAAGGGTGAGGGAACGCGCTTCGAGTTGGAGCACATCGCCCATGTCGACGACACGAAGTGGGCCGAGTTCGGGCCCGGCGCGGTGGGCGTCGGCTGGGACTCGATCCTTCTCGGGCTGGACGGCAACCTGTCGGGCAACGCGTCCGTGAAGCCCGAGGACGCCATGGCCTGGCTGGTGTCCGAGGAGGGCCGCCGTTTCGTCACGGCGAGCAGCGAGGCGTGGTTCGCGGCGAATGTGGCGAGCGGCGAGGACGAGTCGGTGGCCCGCGGGGCGGCCGACCGGACCACGGCCGCCTATACAGGGGCCGGGAGTTGAGAGTCGTAGCGACCGAAGCGCTGACCCGGGACCGATCACCGTTGTAGCGTGCGCGCTGGATGCCACGGTGATCGGAGGCAGGGATGAGTGTCGGCGGCGAGACGGTGTTGGTGACCGGCGGCAGCGGATTCGTCGGCAGCCATCTGGTCCGGCAACTGCTGGAGCGCGGCTACCGGGTGCACACCACCGTGCGGTCCCTCGGCAACGAGGCGAAGGTCGCGCCGCTGCGGGCCATGGGGGAGCAGTTCCCGGGCGCGCTGAAGCTGTTCGAGGCCGATCTGCTGGCGGCTGGTTCCTTCGACGCGGCGATGGACGGCTGCCGGGTGGTGTTCCACGTGGCCTCGCCGTTCCTGATGCCGGAGAAGATCAAGGACGGTCAGAAGGACGTCGTCGAGCCCGCGCTCACCGGCACCCGGAACGTCCTCGCCGGCATCGAACGCACGCCCGCGGTCGAGAAGTTGGTGTTCACGTCGACCGTCGGCGCGATCTTCGGTGACTACGCCGACGTACTGAAGATGAAGGACGAGACCCTCTCCGAGGACTACTTCAACACCACCAGCACGGTCGAGAACAACCCCTACCACTACGCCAAGACGGTCGCCGAACGCGCCGCCTGGGACGCGGAACAGGAGCAGAGCCGTTGGCGCATGGTCTCCGTCAACCCCGGCCTGATCCTGGGCCCTTCACTCACCCCGGCCTCCGACTCCGGCAGCCTGTTCCTCCTCGACGAGCTGTTCAAGGGCTACTTCTTCTACGGGGCACCCGACTTCAGCTTCACCGTCGCCGACGTGCGGGACGTCGCGGGCGCGCACATCGCGGCGGCGGAAAACCCCGACGCGCACGGCCGTTACATCGTCGCGGCCGCCCGGATGGCGTCCTTCCTCGACATGTCACGTGCCCTGCGGAAGCACTTCCCGCGCGAGTTCCGGCTGCCCCGGCACGGCCTCCCGCACTGGCCGGTGCGCGTCCTGGGCCCGGCGTTCGGGCTCACCCAGGACTACATCCGCAAGCACCTCGGGATCAGGTTCCCGGTCGACAACCGGCGTGGCGTGGAGGAACTGGGCATCGAGTACCGGCCGTTGGAGGAGACCCTCCTCGATCACCACCTGGCCTGGCGGGAGTTGAGGAAATAGGGGCGATCGTGTCCCGTCCTTCGCCGTTCACTCCGCCGACGGGTCACTCCTCTTGACTGGTTCAGACCACAGGCGCTTGGGTGTGGCCGATCACCTTTTCGGTGTCATGAGCCTGACCACCCTCAACCGAAGGGCACCCATGCGAACCCCCCACGCCCTGCTCGCCATCACCGCCGCGCTGGCCGCGGTGGTCGCCGCTCCACCGGCCGGAGCCGCCGACGCGGTCCCCGCTCTGGGCACCTACTACGTCCAGAGCGCCGCCACCGGGCTCAACGCGGCCGACAAGGGGGGAGCGGTGGAGCAGCACAACCCCAAGGGCAACGAGGACCACCAGCAGTGGAACCTCCGGACGAGCGGATCCTCGTACGTCCTGGAGAGCACCGACACGGCCGGCAGCTGTCTGGGCCGCTCGGGCAGCCAGGCGAAGACCGTCGCCTGCACGAGCGCCGACGCGGCCTGGCAGATCACCCCGACCGGCGGCGACCAGTACACGCTCAAAGTCCCGGGCGCGGAAAGCTACTTGACCGTCGGCGCCAAGACCTCCGGCGCCAACTACCCGGCCCAGCTGGCCGTCGGCTCCTCCGGCGGCCTCGCCTCCTGGTACCTCACGCCGATCACCTCGCCCACCAACCCGATGCCCGCCCAGGACCAACGCACCCTGGACCAGGTCACGTTCCTCACCGCGCACAACGCCTACGCCAATGGGGTCGACGGCGGTTTCGCCCCGCCCTTCGTGAACTTCTTCCCGAACCAGTCGCGCGGCATCAACCAGCAACTCTCCGACGGCGTACGGGGGTTCATGCTGGACATCCACCAGACCTCCGACGGCGCGATCCTCTGCCACGACAGCTGCACCCTGGTCAGCAGCCCGGTCGCCCTGAACGTCGACCTCCAGCGCATGGTCGACTTCCTCAAGGCGCACCCCGACCAGTTCGTCACCGTCTTCCTGGAGGACTACGTCGACCCGGGCGTCCTGCGCGGCGAACTCGCCCGCGTCAACGGCCTGTACGACGTGCTGTACCGCCCCGACCAGACCGGTGTACGCCAGAACGGCTGGCCGAAGATGGCCGACCTGGTCGCCGCCAACCACCGCCTGCTGATCTTCACCGACCACAGCCGCGCCTCCGACGAGTCCGCCGGACTGACCCGGGACAGCTTCGGCGTGATGTACCAGCGTGAGTGGACCGTGGAGAACTACTGGTCCATGGGTTCCGGCGCGAGCTCCTCCGACTGGTCCTGCTACAGCCGCTGGTACGGCAGCGACCTCAACGTCCCGCTGACGCAGACGTATTCGGGGTTCCGCCCGCTGTTCGTCATGAACCACTTCCGCGATGCCACCATCGCCGGGACGGCGCAGACCGACAACACCAAGGTCCTCGACCGGGCCCAGCGGTTCTGCCAGCCGGCCGCCCGCAAGAAGCCCAACTTCCTTGCCGTGGACCGCTACGACCTCGGTGACCCGGCCTCCGCGGTCAACTCCCTGAACACGTACACGTATCCGTAAAGCGATGGCGGGCGTGCGGCGGGTGTGTGCGAAACTCCGCTGATGACTTCGGAGAAGATCACCGCGGCCGCCGCGGGCACCTGGACACTCGGCGACCTGACCGTCAACCGCATCGGCTTCGGCGCGATGCGGCTGACGGGCAGCGCAGCCTTCAACCTCGGGACACCGAGCGACCGCGACCGGTCGATCGCCGTGCTGCGCAGGGCGATCGAGCTGGGTGTGAACCACATCGACACGGCCGCCTTCTACTTCTCGTCCCTGCGGTCCGCCAACCAACTCATCAACTCCGCACTCGCCCCCTACGCGGACGACCTCGTGATCGCCACCAAAGTCGGCCCCTTCCGGAACTACGCGGGGGAGTGGAGCACTTCGGCCCGCCCCGACGACCTACGCGGCCATGTCGAGGAGAACCTGCGGCAGTTGGGACGTGACCACCTCGACGTGGTCTACCTCCGCCGGATGGGGCAGGATTCGATCGCCGAGTACTTCGGTGCCCTCGCCGAACTCCGCGAGAAGGGCCTGGTCCGGCACCTCGCGATCTCCGACGTCGAGCCGCGCCACCTTGCCGAGGCACAGGAGATCGCACCGGTGGTGAGCGTGCAGAACCGTTTCGGGCTCGACTCGTCCAGCCCCGAGACCGACGACATGCTGCGGATCTGCGGGGAACAGGGCATCGCCTTCGTCCCGTTCTTCGCCATCGCGGGCGACGCCGGGCCACAGGGTGCGACCGCCGCCCACGACGACGAGGTTCTGGCGATCGCGAACGCCCACGGCGTGAGCCCCGCCCAGATCCGCCTCGCCTGGTCCCTTGCGCAGGGCCCGCACGTCCTGGCCATCCCCGGCACGGGCAACCCCGACCACCTCGCCGAGAACGTGGCCACGGGCACGCTCCGGCTGACCGAGGACGAACTGGCCCGGCTCAACGAGCTGCACAGGAAGGCCGGTTGACGGTCGACGGGGCTCAGGCCACCCAGGTTCCGTCCCGCATCAGATGGCGCTGGGGCAGCTCGCGTTGCTCGTGCCAGGCCTGGACGGCCAGTGGCCGCACCCGGAAGAACGAGTAGGGCGCACGGTCCTCGCGGGGATCCCAGCCGTACTTCTCGTCGAAGGCCTCGGCCGCGGCGGCCGGGACGTCCTGGGCGGTGAAGGCCGTCGCCTCACCGTCGATGAGCACGACGTCCCGGGTGTCCGCGAAGGCGAGCCGCGTCCGCCGCCCGTCCGTGAGATTGCGGCCCGTGGGGTTCGTGGCCCGGGTGGACAGCCACACGGCCTGCCCGTCCCACGCGAACCACAGCGGCACCAGACAGGGCAGCCCCTCGGCGTCGGCCGACGCCACCCAGATGTCCGACTCCCGCTCCAGCCGGGCCAGTACGTCACGCCTGCGCTCTTCGGGGCCGCGGGGCGGCACGGTGATCGTCATGCCCAGGACGCTACCGGCGGCGCCCGCGCGGCACCTCCGGCCAGGGTCGTAGGACCTTGGCCCGAGGACGCGTGGGCGTCAGCCCAGCTGCTCGTGCAGGAACGGGACCGTGCTCGCCCAGGCGCGGGCGGCGGAGTCGGCGTCGTAGACCGGGCGGCCGTCGTTGAAGAAGGCGTGGTTGGCCGGATAGAGACGCAGGTCCGGGGTGATGCCGGACTGTTCCTGGATGGTCTTGCTCAAGGCGTCGAGGCCCGCCACCGGGATGCTCTCGTCCAACTCCCCGTAGTGGCCCTGGATCTGAGCCTTCAGGCTGGAGAAGTCGGGGAGTTCGCCCTGGATCACGCCGTAGAACGGCACCGCCGCGCTGACCCGGGGGTCGGCCGCGGCGAGGTACAGGACGAAGCCGCCGCCCATGCAGAAGCCGACCGCGCCGACCGTGTCCGAGGTGACCTCGGGCAGGGACAGCAGGTGGTCGACCGCGCCGGAGAGCAGTTCGACACCGCGGGCGACCGGGAGGGCCAGCATCATCCGGAGGGCCTCGTCGCTCTCGTGCGCCACGTTCCCGCCGTAGAGGTCGGGGGCGAACGCGACGAAGCCCTCCCGGGCGAGCCGGTCGGCCACGTCGGCGATGTGGTCGGTCAGGCCCCACCACTCCTGGATGACGATCACGCCCGGTCCGCTCCCGGACGGCGGCAGCGCGAGATAGCCGTGGGCGGTGCCCCCGGCGCTGGGGAAGGTGACGTTCTGATGGGCCGGGGCTCCGGTCGACTTCGGCAGCTCGGAGGACATGGCATTCAACTCCTGTACGGCGATGCTCGGTGGGGGGCGTCGTCGGGGCGGGTCCCGACGTGATCTCCAGCCTGTCACGGCCGGGTTCGGGAGGCGCCCCGGCCCCTCATTTCGCCTGCCGGACGCGGACCGGCGCCGGGTCCGCCTCCTGCCCTGTGCGGACCACCCGTCCGGCGGCCACCTTCTGCGGCAGCCCGTACGCCAGCACCGGCAGCAGGATGTGCGGGCGGTCGGGCAGGGTCGTCGTGATCAGCACCGCGCTCGCGCTGCTGTTGTTCATCCCGCAGGCCGGCGTCACCGAGGCACCGGTCCGGGCGTCGAGGCGCAGCACCCGTGAGGCCACGCGGCCCAGCGTGAAGGACCATTGGCGTTGACGTACGTCAGCAGCAGCGAACCCGGGAGCGTGGCGGGCACGGCCACGCCGACGAGTCCGTCCCGTGCGCGAGGTGAGGGCGAAGGCGTCCCCGGCCGACCGGGCGTCCCCGGCGAGTCTGCCCGCGTAGTCGCCCTGGAGCAGCGGGCACAGGACGGCCAGGGTGAGCGGGACGGTGAGCGGGCTGACGAGGGTGGAGGCGAGCACCAGGCCGACGGCCGCGGGCTGGTCGCCGTCCCCCTTCGCGGTCCACACCGTCGCCCCGGCGGCCACCGGCATGGCGACGACGAGGATCATCGCGGCGGTCATCCCGCTGCCGCCGTCGTGGTCCGGCGACAGCCGCAGCGCGAGGGCCACCCCGGGGACGATCAGCAGCGGCACCAGGATGTGCAGCGCGAGGCCCGCCAGCAGGGCGGCAGGGCGCCGTAGCAGCAACCGCAGTTCACGCAGCGGCACCTGGAGTCCGGCGCCGAACAGGACCAGGGCGAGGAGTAACCGGGGTGTCCGCAGGGACAGTTCGGCGATACCCGTCGCATGCGGGTGCCGGAGCCACAGGCCGGGTCCTGGCAGCACCGCCGCGGCGAGGTATGTCATGGCGACGGCTCGGACCACGTGGCGGCGGAGCAGGGCGAGCGGACGAGGTACGGAGGGAAACCTGGCGGGGATCCCGGATGAGTGGGGGCACATCGTGGCGCTCTTCCGTCGTAGGACCTGGGCGGAGACGGAGCGCCGGTATCGCGTGGAAGCTCGTCGACACGCGCGAGGGGATGAGTGAGCCAAGCCCTGCGGTCATCGTCGACGGTCCTTCCATAATGGGCGGGCGGAAGCGGACACACGGGCGCGGTGACGAGACGGCACCCGAGTGACTACAATTCTGTAGACGGTCTACTGAACTGTAGACGAAGACGGGGTAAGGATCGTTCCCATGGCCGACGCGAAGGACGAACGCCGACCGGCGGGTGAGCTGGAGGCCACCGTCATGGCCGCCCTCTGGGCCGCCGGCGCCCCGCAGACCCCCGGCGAGGTACAGCTGAGCCTCGACACGGGCCTGGCCCGCACCACCGTGACGACGATCCTGACTCGGCTGCACGACAAGGGCGTCGTGGAGCGCCGGCGTCAGGGGCGGGGGTACGCCTACTTTCCGGTGCAGGACGCACAGGGGCTCACCGCCCGCCGTATGCATACGGAACTCGACCGGGACGGGGACCGGGAGACGGTGCTGGCCCGGTTCGTCGCTCAGCTCAGTCCTGATGACGAGCGGGTGCTGCGGGACCTTCTGGAATCTGGGGAGGCGTGACGTCCGGCGAGTGGTGACGCGTGCTTCGGCAACCAGGAGACCGTCTCGGTCGGGGGACAGCTGAGAACGGCTTTGAGTCTCCGGTGACTTGAGACGGCAGAGCGAGGGACATGGACGTTACGACCCTCCACTCGATCGGGGAACTTTCCCGGCGGACCGGCCTGTCCGTGGCATGGACCTGGCCACGATTCAACGGGTGCTGGACCGCGAGCTCTGGGTGGCGGAAGTCGCCGCCGCGCACGCCGACGAAGCACACGATCCCCAGGTTGACCGGTACTGGCGGCTGGTGTGGATCGTCGACGGCTGGCAGGTGGTACCGAACCTGATTCCGGTGTACCCCTGGCTCATCCAGGCCCTGCGAAATGACCGCGCCGCCGGATCGCCGATGAAGTGCAGGCATCGCCGTCGGCAGGGTGACAGCACCTGGTCCCGACTGCACTCGTTGCCGCGATCGGCGCATGGCTGTCCCCGACCGACCGGTACAGCGGGACCTGGTGCTCACCCTGCCCCGTAGGCCTCGCGGATGCTCGCGGGGATACGGCCACGATCGTTTACGAGGTAGCCGTTGGCGCGTGCCCAGAGGCGTAGGGGCTCGTCCTCCGGGCGGGGATCGAGCTGACGGAGTCGAGCAGTCTTCCCGGGGCCTCTCCAGTCTCCCGAGGAGACCCCTTCCAGCTGGTCCGCCGTCTCTTGGAAGAAGGCGGACAACGAGGCGTACATACCCTCCTCGGGACCGTATGCCTCGGCCCACGTGCCGACTGTTCCGCTGAGCGTGTCCAGAAACGTTCCGTAGAGACCGTCACGCTCCGCGGCGATCGGCACCCACTCACGACGCCAGAACGGACAGTCGGGGTCCGCGGACGGCTGCATCTCCTCCAGGCCCATCCGGCTGAGGTAGACCCGCTGAATGTCCGTCAGGCCCAGCAGGAGATGGCCGCCGGGAAGGGGTATCCCGCACCCCAGCGCCACCAGGCACGATCGACCGTCGGGTTGTCCGCCGGCATCGATGTCGTTCGTCAGCAGCCACTGCCGCATCTCTCCCGGCAGCTCCAGCCCCAGGCGCAGTTCGGCTTCGCCGATGGCCGCCCGGCTGCCCGGGCGGCCGAGCCCAGCGAGAACTTCGGGATCGTTCCGCTCAAGCCACGCGGTGACCCGACCCCAGGCCTTTCGTACGTCCTCTGCCTCGTGCCGCGGAACATCGCTCACGTGTGATCTCCATTCCGGCAGGATGCGCCCGACCGCTGATGATCCATGGGAGAACCGTATGCGGGACCACTGACAGTGGCGGACGCGGAAGGGGTTTCCCCGTCGCCTGCCAGGGCCGGAACACGCGCCTGCTCGTGGTCACCGAGGCCGGTAGGCCGTGGCCAGCACGGAGACGGTGACGTGGTCCGGCAAGGGGCCGGCATCGTTCAGGTCCGCACGGCTCAAGTGGCGTGCGCTCGGCGTCATTCCAACGAGGTCGAGGGCCTCCTGCCTGGTCAAGGGCGCGGTGTACTGGACCTGTTCGGTGACGGCGGCCTCGAAGCAGGGATCCATCGCCCGGTGCAGGCGTCGTTCCTTGGCCGGGTCGATCGTGACCATCGCGGACATCCGGCCGCGCAGCTCGGCCAGGTGCCGCCCGGTGGGCCGGACCACGATCAACCGGCCGGTCGGGCGCAGTACTCGATGGAACTCGGCCGGGTTGCGCGGGGCGAACACATCCAGAACGACCTCCGCCACTCCGTCGGCCAGCGGGAAGGGACGGAAGACGTCCCAGGCCACCGCGGCGGCTCGTTCATGGGCGCGCGCCGCTGAGCGCAATGCGCGCACCGACGTGTCCAGCCCCAGACCGCGGGCGCCGGGCAGCTGATCGAGTACGCCGGCCAGGTAGTAGCCCGTGCCGCAACCGACGTCCACAACCGTGGCCTGCTCAGGCGCGGAGTCGGCCGCCAGACGGGCAACGGTTCTACGGATGGGCGCGTATGTGTCGGTCGACAGGAACCGGTCCCGCGCCTGCGCCATGGCCGCGTCGTCGCCGCTGGTGGCCCGGGTACCCGTCAACAGGCCGGCGTAGCCGTGGCGGGCGATGTCGAAGGTGTGGCCTGCCGTGCAGCGCAGCGCGCCGCGGTCGGGGTGCAGGCCGCGCGTGCGGCACGTCGGGCAGCGCAGCAGGTCGAGGGAGAGGGCGAGGGCAGGGGGAAACGACACGGGCACGAGGCACTCCTGGCAAGGATGGGGGGAAGAGACCGTGCCTGTACGCGCGCTCGGAACGTCACTGCCTCGAACATGAACGGGCAGTGCCGGAAAGGTGGTTCACGCAGCAGGCACACCAAGGCGGGCGACGCCGTCCGGCCTCGCCCTCAACGCCTTCCGGTTACAGGAAGCAGCAGTGCGGGGTGCTCATGAATGCCACGCCATGAGTCTACGGACATCGGCGAAGCCTCTCGTGCCACCGATGTCGGGGAGCATGGCATAGGGCCTGTGCGGCGGATCATGCCGCAGCGATTGCCCAAAGGGCGCGGGGGACCCTCATCGCGTCGACTCCCTCCTCCGCCTTGCGGCTGCGCGCACCACACCCCGCTCACCGGCGCTGGTGAGGAGCCGCTGATTTCCTGCGACTTGATCCGCTGGACAGGCCCTGGCCGACCGAGCCCCCCGGCATCCGCCATGCCC